>NZ_CAWNZT010000264.1:77102-90584 GCF_963878965.1 Aeromonas sp. HMWF015
GAAAACCCGGCCTGCCGCCGGGTTTTCGCATTTCTGGTCTGCCCAATCCATTATTTCTCTGCCCTCCAGCCCCTTATCGCTGTTTGCCTGCAGCCGATCGCGCAATAAAAAACGGGAGGTCTGCGCCTCCCGTTTACGTTCATATCAGCCCTGTTACGGGATGAAGCGTTACAGAGTAAAGCGATAGAAGATATCGACCGCCTGAGCCACCCCGCTCATCGCTTGCAGATAGAGCCTTGGCAATACCTCGTAGCGCAGCTTGAACTCGGCGATGGGGCTGAAAACCCCGACCCCGTACTGGAACTGCAAACCCGGCAGCAGATAGGCCGACAGCGTCACCTGGGTGTTGTCGCCACTGCCCGCGGTATCGAGAGAGACATCACTCATCCCCAGCGACTCGCCGATGCTCGACACCACGCCATTCGCCTGACTCACCGCTCCGGCCACCAGCAGACCGTTGAAACCGCCATCCTCACCGCCAGTCTGCAACCCTTTGCCACGCAGCAGATAGGAGAGCTGTTCCGACTGCGCCATCTGCGGTTCGGAGTAGACAGTGATTTCAGGCTTGCTCGCAGGGCCAGTCACCCGCACCCCGACCGTCACCTGACCCTCGATGGTATCGGGATCCCGGTTGGCCTCGATGTTGAGGAACGGCCGATCCAGCGGACCGGAGAAGAGGATCCGCCCCTCCTTGATGATGAGGTTCTGACCGTAGGCCTTGAAGCGGCCGTTGGTCAGCACCAGCTGGCCGTTGCCTGCCAGCGGCTTCTCGGGATCCTGACGGATATTGAGACCGCCGGAGACATCGGTCTTCAGCCCCATGGCATCAAGCTTCACATCGTTGCCAAGGCGGATCGCCACCTTCATCGCCAGCGGCAGACTTGCCTGCTTGGGAGCAGGGGGCAGATCGTCATAGACCACAGTCACATCATCTGAGACCGCCACCGCCGAATCCGGCAGACTCTTGACCAGAATGCGCGCCCAGGGAATATCCACCTGACCGGTAATCCGGGTCTCCTCCCCCAGCGACACCGCGATATCGGGCGAGACTCTGACCCGCCCCATGCCCGGATATTGCGCCTCCAGATCCTTGCCCTGAATGGTGAGGCTGCCGCTGACCGGCATCTTGGCCCAGCTGAGCCAGCCGCCCAACGCCAGCGGTCCCTTGCCCACCAGCATGGAGCCATCGAGCTCGGCGCGGTTGCCCTCGATCTTGAGGCGGGTCACCAGCTTGGTCAGGGTCACCATATCGGAGTGGGTCTGCACTTCACCGTCACGCAGGTTGAGCTGGCCAAACAGCAGGGGCGCCGCCAGGGTACCGTCGAAACGGGCATCGGCGGAGATGATCCCTTGCAGGGAGCGCACCTCAGGGATGAGCGGCGCAAAGGTATTGAGCTTGAGATCGTCAAACTTGAGCTGACCACCGAGCAGACCGCGACCGGCGGGCTCCTTGATCAGCAGGTCGGTATCGATATTGCCGATCTGCTTGGAGGCAAAATCGAGGCGAATGGCCGCCTGCTGCCGCTCGAAATCAAGGGCCAGAGCCAGCTGCTGATAGTCGGTCTTGAGGCCATCGGCCACAAAAGTGCCCGGCGTGGTACGCACCACCGCATGCAAGGTAGGCTGATTGCCACGCCAGCTGGCACGCCCATCGGCCGAGAGCATCGCCTGCCAGCGGAAGTTGTCCGGCAACCAGGGGCGTAGCCGCTTGAGATCAAACTCGCTCAGGGCAAACTCCAGGGTACCTTGGGCAGCGGAGACCTGACTCCCCTTGACGCAGAGGCTGGCCCCCTGGGAACCGAGGCAGAGATCCCCCATCGCCAGCCGCTGACGCGGCAGATCGAGATCCAGTGCCCAGGGGGAGTTCAAGTCCCAACGGCGCAGCGGGGTTTTCAGCTGCAACTCGGAAAGCGCCCCGCGCCAGTGATCCCCCCGCACGCCGCCACCCAGTTTGAGGTTGGCCGCAACAGGGTCACCCTTCATGGTCAGGGTCAACAGGTGCTGATTGAGGTCGCCGCTGAGGTTCAGGGCAAGCTGGCTGAGCTTGGTTTCGCCCTGTTTCAACTGCGCCACCAACAACGCGAGCTCACCGGCCGGTTTGGCGCCGATCACCGCATTGCCCTTGAGGCTAATACCCTTCAGGTCGGTACCGGCATAGTAGAGCCGGTCGGAGGCCAGATCCGCATCGATTTTTGGCGTCTGCTGATTGCCACTGACCTTCACCTGTCCCTTGATATCCCCTTTCAGGCCGGGATAAATGCCCCCCAGCTGGGGAGCCTGCAGGTTGGCATCGAGCTTCCACTGGGCGCTGCTGATACTGCCCTTGGCCTGCAACTGGTTGGGGCCACTTTGCAGCGAGAGCGCCGGGATCTGCCACTCCATCTTGTCGTTGCCGCTGAGCTCCCCCTTGAGGGCCAGCGGGTACTGGTTGAGCTTGCCATCCACCTTGAGCTTGGGCAGTTTCAGCTCCCAGTGGCCCGCTTCGTTCATCACGAAACGGCTCTCCAGCTCACCGGCCAGCGTCCCTTTCAGCTCAGGCAACAGCTCGGCCGGATTGATCCCCTTGAACAGGGTGGTCCCCTGCCACTCGATCCCCTTGTTCCAGGCGAGTTTGCCATCGAGTTTGAGCTCCCCCTTTAGGGCGTTGAGCTGCAAGGCTATCTTGCTGAGCCGCTCCAGATCCCCCTTCCCGTCCAGCGCAAGCTTGAAGGGGGGCACATCGGTCCCCTTGCCGGAGGTATTGAGGGCAAACTGATAGCCGGAGAGCTTGCCCTTGGCAGTCAGGCTCCCTTTGTCCAGCCGATAGCTCGGCTCATCTTTGGCTGGCTTGTGAAGAGGCCAACCGAGGCTCTTCCAGTCGAGGGCCAGATCAAAAGGGAGATCCGGGTCGAGCGCGGCCAGCGAGCCCTTGAGATTGGCGGCAACCGGCCCCTTGGCCGACAACGCCAACCCCAGCTTGCCGACCGAACCGCTCAGCGCCAGCGTGGCCTGCTCCCCTTGCAGCTCGCCATCCAGCAGCCCCTTGCGGGCCTTGGCACCCAGCGTCACCGCCAGCGGGTAGTCGTCACTGAGCTGGATATGGCCCTTGAGCGCCAGATCGGCCATGGTGTGGCGCAGCGAGAGCTCGCGCACCTCGATGCGATCGTCGGCAGCAGTGGCCGACAGCAGCAGCTTGTCGAGCCCTTCAATCAGCTCGCCCTGCTTATATTGCACCCGGGTCGCGCTGACCCCTTCCAGCTGGATGGGGAAAGGAAGGTGAATGGCGGGCAGGAGAATGGGGGCTGCCTTTGCCGTGTTCGCAGCTGGCGCCCCTTTGCCCTGTTTGGGGGTCTTGGCGCTGGCCTTGTCGTTGCGCGCCACCGCAGCACCGGCTTGCTTCTCGTTAGCGGCCGGCTGCTTGGCTGATTTGGCTGCGCTGGCGGGTGCCACGTCATCCAGCATCACCGTCAGGTTATCGAGCACCGGGCCGCGTACAATCAGCCCCTTGCGATTGAGGGTGGCGCCGATATCGAGGGACCCCAGGGTCACGGCCACGCCGGGCACCGCCAGATCGAGATCGGCCACCTTGAGGCTGTCGACCTGGATCTTGAGTGGCAGCGGGCGCCAGACAAAGGGTTCGGAAGGCTCTTCCGGTGCGGGCTCGGAGTCGGCTACCTTGACCACCGGATGGGTCACCGCCAGGGATTTTATCCAGAGCTTGCCCTGCAGCAACTTGCCGAGATCCCAATCGAGCACGGCGCGATCCACCGTGACATCAACCAGCTCATCCTGCCAGCCGGCCCCTTCCAGGGTCCAGCCATAACCAAGCTGACCGGCCACCAGCTCCCCCTTGAGAGAAGGCAGCGCCCCCTTGGCCTGTTGCCACAACCACTTGTTGCCCTGATGGGTAAAGCCCAGCAGGCTGACACCGATGAGCAGCAGGAACACCAGCCCCATCAGCCAAAGAAAAATGCGTTTTAGCCAGATCACAATGCAGACCCCCGCGCAAGATACAGCCGCAGCGGCCAAAGAAAAAAGCGTTTAGACAACATCATAATTCAGGCCCCAATGCGAAATGCAGCCGCAAGGGCTTGTCCTCTTCCGATACCCCGACCGCCAGATCCAACCTGACCTGACCGATGGGGGTGACCCAGCGTACACCGACGCCGGTACCTATTTTCCAGGGTTCGCTGTAATCGGTGGTGGAGGTGCCGCCATCCACAAACATGGCCCCCAGCCACTTCTCGCTGAAGCGGTAGTTGTATTCCAGACTGGCCACGCTGGTGTAACGACCACCGGTCAGCTTGCCATCCGGCCCGGTGGGGGAGATGCTCTCGTAACCAAAGCCGCGCACCGTCTGATCGCCACCGGTAAAGAAGCGCAAAGACGGCGGCACCAGCGAGAAGCTGTCACCTATAATGGCCCCCTGCTCGGCCCGCATCAGGAATCTATGGTTATCGCCAAGAGTTCGCAGCCACTTGCTGCGCCCCCACACCCGCATAAAGCTGATGTCAGAGCCCCATCTGGGGTCGGAGAACTCCAACGTCAACTGCTGGCGATCCCCCCAATCAGGCACCAGAGTGCCGCGCACCCGCAGTCGGGACCAAGAGACCCCGGGGATCAGCAGCAAGCTGTTCCCCTCGTCGGCGCCCTGGGTATAGATCTCGTTCTCCAGCCGGATAAAGACGTCCCGATCCCAGCTCTCCGGCCGTCGCGTCCAGCGGTGCACACCGATGGTAGTGAGATCGGAGCGGGTATCGTTGTTGTCCTTGTACTGGTAGCCGGTCTGGATGGAGTAGTAGTCCCGCAGCGGGTTGCCCACCGGGATCTGATAGTCGAAGCTGAGCTCTGCCTCCGGCGCCGACACCTTGGCGGTGGCAAACAGGCGGTGGCCGTAGCGGTTGACCCAGGGCTTCTCCCAGGTGGCACTCATCCGCGGGCCTACGTCGGTGGCGTAACCGATACCTGTCTCGATTTCGTGATCGACCCGGTTATCCAGCGTCACCGCAATGGGCACCCGATAGTTGCTCGCCTCGCTCAATACCGGCTTGATATCGACCTGACGGAACAGCTTGGTGGAGGAGACATCCTGCGACATCTCGGCCAGACGGATGGCGAGATAGGGGTCGCCGCTCTTGATGTTGATAAGCGGGCGAATAAGGTGAAGCGCTTCGGGGGTGGCATCGTAGCGGATCTCGCCAAAACGGTAGCGATGGCCCGATTCGAACAGAATAAAGATCTCTGCCGTCCCCTTGTCCGGGAACACCTTGACCTGACTCTTGCTCAGCTTGGCATCAAAGTAACCGCGGGCCAGCCCGAGGCTGCCCAGATCCGCCTTGATGGATTCATATTTGGCGTGGTTGAGAGGCTCGCCCTCTTTGAGGGGCAACTTGTCCAGCAGGGCGCTGTAAAGCTCGTCGCTGCCCGCATCCCCCTCCAGCAGAATATCGAGGCGGGAGACGATGACCGGCTCCCCCTTGTCCACCTCAATCACTACTTTGGACGGGGTTTTCTTGTCGCGACTCAGGGTGATTTTCGGCTGGTAGTAGCCATAAACCTGCAGCGCCTTTTGCACGCTCTCGGTGATTTTGGCGCGGGCCGGGCGGTATTGCCGCTCCTGATAGACCGGCAGGGCATTGAGATAGGCTTCGACGTTATCCTTGTTCTCCCCTTTCAACCCCTTGACCTGATAGGTGAGCTTGGCGGCAAACGCGGGTGAGGCCAGCAGCGACAGCAACAGCCCCACCCCCAGTAGCCGCAGGCCGCGGCGAAACACAGGGCCGGACAGTGAACGCCCTGCCAGCAGGGATGAAATGCATCCTGTCAAAGGTCAATATTCCTGAATCTGTGGTGAAGGAAACCAGCACCTTTTCGGGCCCACCCCGAATACGGCGCAGCACGCCATGCCGTGCATGGCCGTGACACAAAAATGCGCGCCAGAAAAATGGCGAACCTTATCCTAACATAGGCATCGGCCAGCGACAGCGCGGCGCCACTGGCAAATTCGCCATATCTTTTAAGAGGTTGACCACAAATCACACATTTTGGTGACAATGACGACGCCCGCTTTCCCGATGGAAGCGAATTGACCTGCCCTGAATAAGGCTCACTTCGTCGTCAGGCCGCCTTTGTCACCTTTCCCCCCTATCATTACCACCAGAAACCCACCACGACAGAGTTTGTCGGCATCGCCCCACCCTCACTGTTTAACAGGCCCAGCACACGCCAAGGCCAGCCGTAGCGGATGATTAAGAATTGCTCGTTCAGCGCAATCGAATTATCCCGCTGCCTTTGCAAGCGCTCCTCCCTCACACTTGAACCATCAACTGAAGGAGACACATCATGCATGCACGTAGCGAACAGATGGCTGACTATATTGCCGATCGTCTCGAGTTCATCACCTTTCTCGCCTGTTGCAGCGCCCTGCTGGCCCTGCTGACCGGCATGAGTGGCCAGCAGGCACTGGCCTTTACCGCCCTGAACCTGCCGTTTGGCCTCGGCATTCTGCTGGCGATGGCGATGCTGGCCCCCCTGCCCGTCCACTGGCGGCTGCCGGGCATCACCTTGCTGCTGGCAGGTTGCGCCCTGATGACCCTGCAACTGGGGGGAGAGTGGCTCAATCCGCTGGCCATCTGGAGCCTCTACGCCCTGCTCGGGCTGGAGATCATCTGGCAAGCGCGTCCCCGCGCCATGCTGGCCACCCGCGATCGCCAATAATACGACCGATAAAGGGCGGGCTGTGATGGCTGACGCCAGTGGAAAATTGGGGTACTCTTGCGCCCCGATTTGCTACCACCCTTGGCGTTAACAACCTTCGCCATCACTCCCAGGAGCGCCCCGATGAAAAAAGCCTGTGCCCAGCACATTCTGGTCAAGACCGAAAAACAGTGTCTGGAGATCAAGGAGAAGATCGAGAAGGGAGCCGACTTCGGCCAGATGGCCAAGCGCTTCTCCACCTGCGCTTCTGCAAAACGCAGCGGCGATCTGGGGGAGTTCAACAAAGGGGATATGGTCAAGCCCTTCGACGATGCCGTCTTCAAGGGCGAACTGCTCAAGGTGCTGGGGCCAGTGCGCACCAAGTTCGGCTTTCACCTGATCAAAGTGCTCTATCGCAATTAAACCATCGCAACTGACCATTTTCTCGGTGAAGCTCCCGTCAGGCGGGCTTCACCGACCTCTGCATCTCCCTCGCAAAACTGACCAAAACCACGCCAAACTCTCATCAATTTACTAACGTTATCAGGCAATTAAGTTTATCCTTCTCGGCATTGTCCACATTCGACGATGGATCCCGTGCTATGCCCCGCTCTTGCTTGTGGCCCCTGCTGGCCTGGTTACTCCCGCTCGCTGGCGCCCTCGGCAGCCGCTTTCATCTCTGGCCCTGGTGGATCGGTTTTGCGATCTGTCTCATCGGAGCCCTTGTCTCCCTGATCTTGCTGGTACGCCTGCCCTGGAGCCGCAACCGCTACGCCAGCGGCCTTGGCGCCTTGCCGCTACTGCTGCCCCTGACATTTGTGGCACAGGCGCTGCGCATGCCGCTGATCAACGATGTGAGCACAGATCCCTACAATCCCCCCCAGCTACGCTGGGCGGCAGAGCTCAGAACAGCGCAAGATCTGCCAATTAATAACGCCCCGCTGAAAGCATTTGGAAGAAATCCCGGTCCTCTCTTTACCCATACCGCCCCCGAAGAGGTGGTCATCGAGGCTAAGGAGCTGATGCAGGAGCTGGGCTGGCAGGTACGACCCAGCCCGGATGGTCTGGATGCAGTGGTTACCACCGGCTGGTTCGGCTTTCAGGATGATGTGGCGCTGCGGGTCTTTGCCGGCCCCAAAGAGACCCGCATCGATATGCGATCAGCCTCCCGTCAGGGGCAAAGCGATCTGGGCACCAACCGGGCGCGGATCGAGGATTTCCTGATCCGCCTGAACGAGCGCCTTGGTCAGGCCTACAAACCCAATTTGAAACCGTAAGTGTGAAACAACAAGAAGGTAACTGATGCGCGTTGAGGTCAAACCCGACCGGGAATATGCCTGGTTTATCCGCCCCTTTTTCTGGCTGCAAAAGCGCAACTATGGTCAGGTGCTTATTCCGGGCAAGTGCTGGGGCCGCTCGCCGCGCCTCTTTGCCGCCGTCGCCACCCTCTATGGGGTCATCAACCGCAAGCGCTCCCCCATCGATCCCGTGCTGCGCTCTCTGGTGACGGTGCGGGTCTCACAGCTCAACTGGTGTCGTTTTTGCGTCGACATCAACGCCATGACCCTGGTAAAGAGAGCAGGTTCAAGCGAGAAGGTGGAGGCGCTGGCCAACTGGCGCGAAAGCCCCTTGTTTGACGAGCGGGAAAAAGCGGTGCTCGACTATACCGAGGCGATGACCGGGCTGGATGGGGTGAGCGATGAGCAGGCTGCCCGCCTCAAGCCCTGGTTCGACGACGATGCCATGGTGGAACTGACCGGTCTTATCGCCTTCCAGAACATGTCGGCCAAGTTCAACGCGGCCCTCGATATCGCGCCGCAGGGCTTCTGCCAACTGCCGGTGCAACCGGAACGCCCTGCCCAGCCAGACAGCAAGGACGCCTGATGAACCGGACCCGCCTGCTGCTTGCACTGGTGATGGGGAGCCTTATCGGCGCCTTTTTTGCTCTCGATCTTGGCCGTTACCTCACTCTGGACGCCTTGCAGGCCCAGCAGGCGGCAGTGGCGCAATGGGTCGACAGCCACTTTGTTTCGGCCATCCTGCTGTTCGTGCTTATCTATGTGCTAAGCACCGCCCTCTCCCTGCCCGGCGCCAGCTTGCTCACCCTGGGTGGCAGCGCGGTGTTTGGTGTCGCCTGGGGACTGCTGCTGGTCTCCTTCGCCAGCACCCTAGGCGCGACCCTCGCCTTTCTCAGCGCCCGCTTCTTGCTGCGCGACTGGGTCGAGCAGCGCTTTGGCGACAAGCTGGCCACCTTTCAGTCCGGCATGGCGAAGGAGGGGGCCTTCTATCTGCTTAGCCTGCGCCTCATTCCCATCTTCCCCTTCTTTCTGGTCAATCTGCTGATGGGGCTCACCCCCATCAGAGTCAGCACCTACTACTGGGTCAGCCAGCTTGGCATGCTGCCCGGCACCTTCGTCTATGTGCTGGCGGGCAGCGAGCTTGGCCAGTTAACCAGCACCGGCAATATCCTCTCCCCCGGCCTGATGGTCGCGCTGACCCTGCTGGGGCTGATGCCCTGGCTGGTCAAGAAATTGACCACGCACTTCGCCCAGCGGCGCCTGCTCGCCCCCTACCGTCAACCCGCTCGCTACGACTATAACCTGCTGGTGATCGGTGCCGGTGCAGGTGGGCTGGTTACCAGCTATATCGCAGCAGCGGTGAAGGCCAAGGTGGCGCTCATCGAGAAGCACAAGATGGGGGGCGATTGCCTCAACAGCGGCTGTGTCCCCTCCAAGGCATTGATCCGAAGCGCCCGCTTTGCCGCAGAGCAGCGTAAAGCCGACGAGCTGGGCTTTAGCCCAAGCCACTCCCGTGCCGATTTTGCCGCCGTGATGGAGCGGGTGGCTGAGGTTATCAAGGAGGTCGAGCCACACGATTCCATCGAGCGCTATCAGGGGCTTGGGGTGGAGTGCATCGAAGGAGAGGCGCGGCTGGTCTCCCCCTGGGAGGTAGAAGTCAATGGCCAGCGCCTCGCCAGCCGCCATATCGTCATCGCCACCGGCGCCCGGCCGCTGGTGCCCAAGCTGCCGGGGCTGGATCAGGTGCCTTTCCTTACCTCGGATAGCCTCTGGCAGCTGCGCACCCCGCCGCGCCGCCTGCTGGTGCTGGGCGGTGGCCCTATCGGCTGCGAGCTGGCCCAGAGCTTCGCCCTGCTCGGCATTCCCGTGACCTTGGTGGAACTCTCGGAGCAACTGCTGCCCCGCGAAGATAGAGAGGTAGCCGACGCCCTGGCAGGGCAGATGAGCCGCGATGGCGTGCGGCTACTCACCAGCTGGCGCGCCGAGCGAGCCGACTATCTGCCCGCAGCCGAGGGGGCTCTCCCCATCCGGCTGCAACTGCGCCGAGGCGATGAGACACAAGTGGTTGAAGGGGATCAACTGCTGCTGGCACTGGGTCGGGTCGCCAATGTGAGCGGCTTCGGGCTCGAAGCGTTGGGGGTCGAGCTTGCCCCCCGTGGCAACATTGCGGTCGATGGTTTTCTTGCCACCAACTTCCCCAGCATACTGGCAGTGGGAGACGTAGCGGGCCCTTACCAGTTCACCCACTTTGCCGCCCATCAGGCCTGGTATGCGGCAGTCAATGCCCTGTTTGGCCAGTTCAAGCGCTTTCGGGCCGACTATCGGGTTATTCCGGCGGCCACCTACACCACGCCGGAGATTGCCCGGGTCGGCCTCAATCGCAAGGAAGCCGAAGCGCAGGGGATTCCCTTCGAGGCGACCCGCTTCGAGCTGGCCGAGCTGGATCGCGCCATCGCCGATGGGGAGCGCCGCGGTTTTGTCGAGGTGCTGACCGTGCCGGGCAAGGATACTATCCTTGGCGCCACCATAGTGGGCACTCACGCCGGTGAGCGGATCGCCGAGTTCGTGCTCGCCATGCGTCACCGCCTCGGCCTTGGCAAGATCCTCGGCACCATTCACGCCTATCCCACCCTGATGGAGGGGAACAAATACGTGGCAGGTGAATGGAAACGGGCCCACCAGCCCACCCGGGTGCTGGCGTTGCTGGCCCGTTATCACCGCTGGCGCCGTGGCGCCTGACAATCAGGGAAACATTTATGCTCAAGCCATTCTCACAACTCAACTCACAGCTCAAACCGCGGCTAAATGCGCTGCTGTGCGCCCTGCCCCTGCTGGCCAGCGGCCCGCTGTTGGCGGCCAACCCAGACGATAACTGGCAACGGACCCTTGAGGAGGCGAAGGGGCAGACCGTCTACTTCAACGCCTGGGGCGGCAGCCCGGAGATCAACGCCTATCTGGTGTGGGCCGGGCAGGAGCTGGCGCGCGACTATCAGGTCAAACTGGTGCAGGTGAAGGTGGATGACATTGCCCAGAGCGTCAGCCAGTTGCTGGCCAACAAGCAGGCGAGCAAGCAAGCTGGCGGCCCCATCGATCTGCTCTGGGTCAACGGCGAGAACTTCAAGGCGCTCAAGGAGCAGGGGCTGCTCGGCGCTCCCTTTACCGCCGAGCTACCCAACATGGCGCTGGTAGACAGCACCCTGCCGGTGAGTGAGGACTTCACCCTGCCGGTGGAAGGGCTGGAAGCCCCCTGGGGCATCGGCCAGCTCAATCTGATGGTCGACACCGAAGAGGTCGCCAGAGCGCCCACCTCGGCAGCAGCCCTGCTGGCGTGGGCCAAGGCCCATCCCGGCCGCTTCACCTACCCCAAGCCGCCCCAGTTCCATGGCTCCAGCTTTCTCAAGCAGATCCTGCTGGAGTTGACGCCAGACCCCGCCCCCCTCTATCGGGAGGCGACCGATACCGAGTTTACCCAACTCACCGCCCCGCTCTGGGCCTGGCTCGATGAGCTGCATCCGGCACTCTGGCGCAAGGGCAAACTGTTCCCCACCAGCGCCGCCGAAACCCGCCAGTTACTCGATGATGGCGAACTGGCCATGGCCATCAGCTTCAATCCGCAGGAGGCGCAGAGCGCCGCCCAGATTGGCGCCCTGCCCCCCAGCGTGGAAGCCGTCGCCATGGAGAAAGGGGCGCTCACCAACAGCCATTTTCTCGCCATCCCCTTTAACGCCAGTGCCCGTGCGGGTGCCAAGGTGGTGGCCAACTTCCTGCTGAGCCCGGCGGCGCAGGCGCGCAAGGCCAATCCGGCCTTCTGGGGTGATCCCAGCGTGCTGCGGGCCGATACCCTGCCTGATTCAGCCAAGGGGCAACCGGCACTACGCTTCAAAGCAGTGGCCGAGCCTCACCCCAGCTGGCAGCTCAAGCTGGAAGCAGCCTGGGCCGAGCGTTACGGTCACTGATGAGTGCCGCTGGTCACCCGCTTTCCCGCTCCCGACCGTGGCGCCGGTTGACACGCCACCCCAGTATGAGTGCGGGGATGGCGGTCATTTATCTGGCGATCTTCGTCATCCCATTGCTGGCGGGACTGTGGCAACTGCTGGCGGAGGGGATGGCCGCCTTTCATCTCGCCTTGCTGCTGGCCCAACCCAGTCTTTGGCACTCAGCAGCACTGAGCCTGTGGATTGGCGCCGCCTCAACCCTTGGCAGCCTGCTGTTGACCGCCCTGCTGCTGGCCCACAGCGACAGCCGGGCTTTCGGGTTGCTCCGTCGTCTGCTCTCGCCGATGCTGGCCATGCCCCACGTCGCCTTTGCCATCGGTTTTGCCTTTTTGCTCGCCCCCTCCGGTTGGCTGCTGCGGCTCGTCTCGCCAGCGCTGACCGGGTTTGATCTCCCCCCCGACTGGCAGACCATTCGCGACCCTTGGGGGCTCGGGCTGATTGCACTGCTCGTTTTCAAGGAGACCCCCTTTTTGCTGCTGATGGCGATGGCCGCACAGCAACCCATCCAGCTGGCACGCCAGCAGTGGCTGGGGGCAAGCCTTGGCTTCAGCGCCCCCCAGACCTGGTGGCGCCTGCTGCTGCCCGCCCTCTGGCCTGCCCTGCGCCTGCCCATCTATGCGGTGGCGGCCTACGGAGTGGCGGTGGTGGATCTCGCCCAGCTGCTCGGGCCCGATGCCCCCGCCCCACTGGCGGTGCGGTTGTGGCTCTGGTATCAGGACCCGGATCTGCTCTGGCGTGGCGCCACCGCCAGCGGCGCCCTGCTGCTGCTCGCCATCACGGCGCTGCTCATTGCCATGCTCAGATTACTGGAGTGGCTTCATCAAGAGGTGGGCAAAGGCTACTGGCTCGATGGCAAACGTGCTGCGTCCCATCCCTTTGCCAACCGGCTCGCAGCAAGCTTTGCATTCACCCTGATCACCCTCAATCTGGCGGTACTGGCCGCCCTGCTGCTCTGGTCGCTGGCGCGCCGCTGGCCCTTTCCCGCACTCTGGCCCAGTCAATGGAGCGGTCACTACTGGCTGGATCTGCTGCCAACCCTGCTGCCGCTGCTGGCAACCAGCGCCCTGTTGGCACTGGCAAGCAGCTTGCTGGCGCTGATGATGGCGGTGCTGAGTCTGGAGGCGCAAGCGGGGCACCGCCCCTGGCCGCTCTGGCTTATCTGCCTGCCGCTGTTGCTGCCGCAGGCGAGCCTGCTGTTTGGCATCCGGCTCGGGTTGGATTGGCTTGCACATGACTCGATAAGCAGCGGCATTGGCTGGGGCTGGGTGCTCTGGAGCCAGCTGCTGTTTGTCTTTCCCTATGTCTATTTGTGCCTGCACGGCCCCTATCGCCAGTTCGACCCGCGACTTACCCAGAGCGCCCTGCTGCTGGGGGCGACGCCATGGCGAGCCTGGTGGCAGGTCAAAGCGCCGCTGCTGGCGCGCCCGCTGCTGTTTGCCTTCGGCGTCGGGGCGGCAGTCAGCCTGGCCCAATATCTGCCGACCCTGCTGTTTGGGGCAGGCAGAGTGGTCACC
>NZ_CAWNZT010000265.1:0-1904 GCF_963878965.1 Aeromonas sp. HMWF015
AAAAAAGCTGATCGGCAGTCTGGTTTAACCCCACTGTGACACCTTTGGCAATGCCGACCTCCCGTACCAGATGATCACCCTTATAGCGGTAACCTCCAAAGTCAGGCTCTTTTGGGTCAGCCACCTTCACCAAAGCGGTCTCATCCACCTTGCTGCCGCTAAACAGGCTGGAGCCACTCTCGTTGCGGGCATTGACCAAATCCAGCAGACCATCCTTGATAATGGCGACTTCACTGGCAACCGCTTTGCGATCCCCTTCAGACAGGGAGCCGTTAGCGGCCGTCTGGGTCAACTCACGCAACCGCATCAGCATGTTGGTCATGGTATCGAGCTGCAACTCCCCCTGGGAGAGCTGGCTCTTGGCGTTGGCGATATTCTTCTGGTACTGCGCCATCGCCACCTGCTCTTTCTGCAAGCCCAGCAGCTGCACACTGCCAACAGGATCATCTGAGGGCTGAAGAATGCGTTTTTGCGTGGAGATCTGGCGATCGAGGCGGGCATACTCGCCGAAGCCATGCTGCAAGTTGTCGAGCATGCTGAGCTGGATCTGGTTGGTACTGATGCGCATGGTTACCCTCCTCAGAACATATTCAGAATGGAGTTGAAGAGCTGTTCGGAGGTGCTGATCACCTTGGCATTGGCCTGATAAGCCTTGGTATACGCCATGATCTTCACCCCTTCTTCATCTGTATTTACACCGCTGACACTGCTCAGCTTGGTCGCCATCTGTTTTTCCATATTGGCATCGGCCTGCATGGTCGCCTTGGCCTGACCACTCTGCACCGCCATCTTGCCCAGCAGCGCACTGTATGCGTTGTACTGGCTATCTTTGATGGTCAGCAACTCCTGCAGGTTGCGGTTATCGCCCTTACCGCCGCCGGTCTTGGCAAAGGCAAGGTCGCTACCGGAAAAACCGGCGACAACGCGCAGGGAACCTGAAGGATTAAGCGGATCGTATGAGAAGAGGGGTTTGCCTTTCGCCCCCTTCAAATCAGAGCCGGTCTCTTGTTTGGCATTAAACTCATCAGCCAGCTTTTTGGCTATCTGATCCAGCTCACCACGCAGTGGACGCAGCACTGTAGTGCGATAATCCATTACCCCCGCCAGAGAGCCACCATGCAATTTAGGCACCTCAAACGTCTGCCCACCGAAAGCGAGGCTGAGTTTATCGCCCGCAAGCGCGAGGGTACTGCTGCTGCTTCCCAGAACCAACGGCTGTCCTTGCGGCAGACTGAGCGCAAACGAGCCATCGCTTTGACGATTGACCCGCACCTCCATATAGGCAGACAACTCACGCACAATCTGTTCGCGACTATCTTCCAGCGCAGCGGTA
The DNA here is from genome assembly GCF_963878965.1 of Aeromonas sp. HMWF015. NCBI lineage: Bacteria > Pseudomonadati > Pseudomonadota > Gammaproteobacteria > Aeromonadales > Aeromonadaceae > Aeromonas > Aeromonas sp. HMWF015. Next base: position 1,334 of record NZ_CAWNZT010000265.1, read on the forward strand.
TTAACTGCCTTGGCTGTCTGATCGCCAATCTGCATGTTCAGCTCAGCCAGTTGCTTCAAGTAACTGTTCACTTGGGAAACCGTACTGTTCAGCTGATCATCGATCTGCTTTTCCTGGGTGACCATGCTCTCGTCAAGCTGGGTAAAACGGTTGGCAAGCGCCCCTGCTGAACTGACAATCTGGCTGCGCTGTGCCGGTGTTTCCGGACTGTCGAGCGCAGCACTGAGCGAAGCAAAAAAGCTGTCGAGCCCTTTTGCGATATTCATCGACTCACTGCCCAGCAACTGCTCTGTCGTATTGATGTACTGATGAAAGGCATAAGAGGAACCGGTGGCCGCACGGCTACGCCAGTGTTGGGCTACCAGATAGTCATCCGTTACCCTGCGTACCCCTGTCACCTCGACACCGGCACCATTATCCAACCGCCCGAAACCGGACAGACTGTCCATCATGGCTTCCTGACGGCTATACCCGATTGTATTGACGTTCGCGATATTCTGGGCGGTCAGATTCAATGCAATCTGGGCTGCATTTAGTCCGCTGGCGCCGATATTGAGCAGTGACATCAGTC
>NZ_CAWNZT010000266.1:0-2220 GCF_963878965.1 Aeromonas sp. HMWF015
CAGTGCCATCAAGGCCGGCGACTACCCGAAATGGGATCTGGCTATTCAGGTGTTAAAGCCCTCTCAGCTGAACGACTTTAGCTACAACCCGCTGGACGCTACTAAGGTGTGGGAGGGGGTACCTGAGCAGAAGATAGGGACCATGACCCTCAATCGAATGCCTGACAACTTTTTCCAGGAAACCGAACAGTCTGCCTTTGCTCCGGCCAACCTGATATCTGGTATCGAACCTTCCGAAGACCGTCTGCTTCAGGGGCGTCTGTTCGCCTACAGTGACACCCAGTTCTACCGTCTCGGAGCAAACCATCAACAGTTGCCTATCAACCGCCCTTTGGTGCCGGTTGTGAGTAACAACCAGGATGGTGCCATGAACATTGGCAATACAATCAGCAACGTGAACTATGAACCGAGCAGCCAGGCACCTAAGACCATGGTGGCAGAGGCGCGTGCAGTAACGACAGCGCTAGAGGGTACAGTTCAGCAAAAGCAGATCGAGAAAACCGATAACTTCAGCCAAGCCGGCAATTTCTATCGCTCTCTCGATGCTAAAGGAAAGACTAATCTCGTGCGCAACTTGGCTGCCGATCTCGGTGCTGTGCGTGACAGTGGAGTGAAGCACAAGATGCTGGCCCACTTTTACAAAGCAGATAGTGATTATGGTATGGCCCTAACTCGTGCCGTTAAGGGGGATGAGCAGCAGGTCAAACAACTCGCGAGCAAACTCTAATTTTGCCCCCGCCAGGCAGGCGGTGGGGGTAACTCGGTAAGTCCTGCAGGGCCCACTTGTTCCTGCCTGCAATCATGAACCGGGCCTTGCAGGCATTATGTTGAAGGAGTGCAGGATGGTACCTAACCGTTTGCTGCTGAGTTTGCTTGTGGTGCTTGTGGGGTTGTCTGAACCTGCCTGGGGTAGCGAGCCGACAGAGGCGGAGCAATTGCAGCCTACCAGTTTACAAGAATATTTCTTTGCCGCTGCGCGCAGCGGAGAGGTGAGTGTTCTGAATGAATTTGTAAAAGCTGGCTTCCCGATCGATGAGCGCAATGAGCAGAGTTACACCGCACTGATGATTGCCGCTTACCAAGGGCAGTCGGAGGCAGTGAAGTCTCTTCTCGAAAGAGGGGCCGACCCTTGCTTGCGTGACAAACGAGGTCATACCGCATTAATGGGGGCGGTGATCAAAGGTGAATGGCGTATTGCGAAAACCCTATATGCCATTGATTGTGATTGGGATAGTGATAAACGTGCTGATGAGCCTGTTACCGATAAAAGCACGATGACGGCGGCTCAGTTTGCCGAGCATTTTGGACAGGGCGAGCGGTTTCGCGCTCTGGCAACTGGTGCTGGGGAAGGCAATTACATCGAGGGTAACTAACCCTCGATGTAATAGAGCAAGGGGAAGAATGATGAATAACCGAATGAGTAAGGTGATGCTTGCTGCAGTGTTGGTAGTAAGCTTCAATGCCACTGCAGCTAGTGTGACGATGAAGGATCTGGCCAGCGGGGCTGTCGTTGGGCAAGTAGAGTTGAGTGAAAGTCCATATGGAGCAGTCTTTACTCCGGCACTGTCCTCTTTGCCTGCAGGTTTGCATGGATTCCATGTGCACGCAAACGGGAGCTGCGACAGCAGTATTAAGGATGGGCAAAGCGTTGCGGGTGGCGCGGCGGGTGGTCACTATGATCCCCAGCAAACAGGGCGCCATGGCGCCCCTTGGCAGGATAATGTCCACAAGGGAGATTTACCACCTCTCTATGTCGATGAGGTAGGTAACGCTGTTCAACCAGTTTTGGCACCACGCCTGACCCTGGCGGAACTGAGTGGTAAGGCCTTGATGATTCATGAAGGCGGTGACAACCACTCAGATCACCCAGCCCCCCTTGGTGGCGGTGGACCGAGAGTTGTATGCGGTATCATCCCATGAATATAATTTCACGGTGTTGGGCGAGGTAAATGACTTGCTTGGGATCAAAAAGGCTGACGCTCAGGGGTAACTCATCCCCCTGACTTCTGCTGAGCTTGCTTGATGCTGGACTAGACGAACCGCAGGTAGTCAGAGTCAGTTAGGGTAATCCTACTTGGGTCGAACAACTTGTCGATGTGAGCTTACATATTGTTATAACTGATGTTGGTTTAGTGATATCGTCAAGAGAACTATGAGAAAACATATAAAATATAGTCTCAGGTTTTTTAATTCGAATGTTTTGTTAAATTGGTATTATGT
>NZ_CAWNZT010000267.1:0-2213 GCF_963878965.1 Aeromonas sp. HMWF015
TTCGTTGCCGAGCGCGGCTTGAAGCTTCATCTCGATGGCGCCAGGCTCTTTAACGCCGCCGTGGCCAGCGAGACCTCGGTCGAGGTGATCGCTGCACCGTTTGACAGTATCTCGATTTGTCTCTCCAAGGGGTTGGGTGCACCGGTGGGCTCGCTGCTGGTGGGCAGCCACGATTTCATCGCCCGTGCGCGCCGCCTGCGCAAGATGCTGGGAGGTGGCATGCGTCAGGCGGGCATTCTGGCGCAAGCCGGTCTGTTTGCCCTCGAGCAGCATGTGACCCGCCTGGCCGATGATCACCGCCGTGCCAAACGGCTGGCCGAAGGGTTGGCTGCACTGCCGGGCATCGAGCTCGACCTCTCGCTGGTGCAGAGCAACATGGTGTTCCTGCGGCTGCATGAGGGGGAATCGGCCCCTCTGCTCGCTTTTATGAAGGAGCGGGGGATCCTCTTCTCCGGTTACGGCGAGCTGCGGCTGGTGACCCATCTGCAAATCAACGATGACGATATTGAAGAGGTGATCGACGCCTTCACCGAGTATCTCGGAGCGCGTTGAGACGGCTGGTCAGGTAGAGGTTATACCAAGACCTGTTCATACCGAAATAACAGAGGGCGCCGCGGCGCCCTCTGTTATTTGCTGCAAGCTCAAGCCTGCCGCTGGCCGCTCATCAGCATGGCCTCATCGGTGGCGTCGTAGATCATCACCGCGATATGGGTTACCTGACCGCCGAAATCGGCCAGTGGCACCAGGGTCAGGTTCTGGAACATATGGGGGGCCGAGCCGGTAATGGGGCGATAGTTGGAGAAACGTAGCAGATAGGGCTTCTGCTCCCAGGTGCTGAAGGCGCGGTTGTTGAGCTTGAAGACCATGTTGGCCTTGCGCTCGAACCAGGCTCTGTCCACATCGGGGAAGAGCTCGAACAGTACGCCATCGCGCACGTCACTGGCCAGTCGGCCGCTGTGGCTCTCCATAAAGCCGTTCCACACCTGTACCTTGTACTCCTTGTCGAGCACTACCAGGCCTACGTCCAGGTTCTGGACTATGTTCATCAGCCAATGAAATTCACGGATTTCCATAGTCACTCCTAGAGCATGTGCATGATTTTGTTGTTCATGGTGGCGATGGAATCTTCGGTAAACAGCAGCAGCAGATCACACTGCACCGCGTAATCCTGGATCCGGTAGTTGATCTCGATGGCGAGCGTGCGGCGCCAGCGACTCTTGTTGGTGTTGATCAGCTCGTTGATGGGTCTGTGCTGGCCGAGCACCACCGGGTGCCCCTGACTGAAGGGGGTGTCGAGCTGGTTGGCGTAGCCGCGCAGGAAGGCGCCGATCAGCACGTTGGCGGTATCCATCAACAGCTCCAGTTCGGCGGTGCGATCCAGCGTCCCCTGATGGTTCATCAGCTTGGCCAAATCTTTGAAGCTGGAGTCATGGAACAGGATCAGCGCTTCACCGGCGATCCCCGCTCCAATAAAGCCCTGACAGACGGCGGAGAGGGTATCTGAATCCGCAGCGGCCGAGAGGGCCATATGCAACTCTGATACTTCCAGCACGTTGACGTTGGGGATAGGCAGTACCACGAAGGCGTTGAGCAGACGAGCCAGCAAGTCGGCGGCCTGACCCATGGAGACGTTGGCCAGCTCCTGATAGACATCGCGGATTTCGGGGGTGATCTTGACGCCTGCATCGGCTACAACGCCGTTTGGCTGCTGCTCGGGGGCGCTTGGTTGACCGCTCGGGGCGGCGCTCCAGAAATCATGCTTTTTGAGCAGGGCGAGCAGGGTCTCGGGGGCGGCGGGTTTCTTGATGAAATCGAGCGCCCCCAGCCCCATGACCCGTTGATAGGCCTCTGGTTGGATATCCCCGGAGACCACGATCACCTTGTTGCGTAGACCCTCCCGTTGGAGGGTCTCCAGCACGCCGTAACCGTCCATTTCCGGCATGGTCAGATCGAGGAAGATGAGATCGCCATGACCCATCAGCACCTGTTCGATCCCTTCGAGACCATTGGCTGCGTAGTGCAAATCGACTTTCCAGTCGGCCGGGAGCGCCCGCGCCAGCTGTTTGCGGGCGAACCCGGAGTCATCACATATCAATACATTCATGGCGTTAGGCAGGCTCTGTTGGCAAGGGATGCTATAAGTGTGGCCCGCTAACGGTCAGATGCAATGGGTGAGGCTATCACCTTGTGAAAATTGATTGTCCCACTGCCGA
>NZ_CAWNZT010000268.1:0-2352 GCF_963878965.1 Aeromonas sp. HMWF015
CACGTGGATCATGGCAAAACCCTGCTGATCAAGGCCCTCACCGGCATCACCACGGCCCGCGCCCACGAGCAGGCCATCGGCATGACCCAGGATCTCGGCTTTGCCCACTTTGATGACGGTCAGGGCAACACCATAGGCGTCATCGATGTACCCGGCCACGAACGCTATATCCGCAACATGGTGGCGGGGCTCTGGAGTCTGGATCTGGTGCTGCTGGTCATTGCCGCCGACGAGGGGTGGATGCCGATGACTGGCGATCACCTGCGCCTGCTCAAGGCGATGGGGGGGCCGCGCCTGCTGGTCTGCATCAACAAGTGCGATCTGGTCTCTCCCGACGAGTTGGCTCTCCTTGAAGAGAGTCTGCTGGAGCGGGTGATGGACGAGAGCGGCATGGTGCCCGACATCGTCAGCGTCAGCGCCAAGACCGGCGAGAATATGGCAGCCCTGCACGCTGCCATCGTGCGCCAGCTTGCCGATCTGCCAGCTTCACAAGCGGCTCGCGAGCAGGGCGCACCGCGACTGTATGTAGACCGGGTCTTTAGCGCCAACGGCACCGGCACCGTGCTTACCGGCACCCTGCAGCAGGGCAGCCTCAAGGTGGGAGACAAACTGCGTCTCTACCCCGCCGATCGGGAGGTGCAGGTACGCTCCCTGCAGGCCTATCACCAGAGCGTCGATGAAATTGGCGCAGTCTGTCGGGTGGCGGTGGGCCTGAAAAAAGTGCCCCACAAGGAGGTGGCCCGCGGCCACTGCCTTACCAGCGCAGCTGGCCAGTGCGAGGCGGCGACTCACCTTATCGTACGACTCAACGCCGAGAGCCTGAGCGGCAAGGCGCTACGCACGCAGGAGGTCGAGGTGGCCCTCGGCAGCTGGCATGGCCGGGCCCGTTTTGTGCCGATAAAAGAGACCCTGCTGGCACGACTGATCTTTACCAGCCCCATCCCCTGCTTCTTTGGTCAGCCGCTCGCCATCATTCGCCACGGCAGCAGTGAATTGCTGCACGGCGCCTGCATCGTCTGGTGCGGCGATATCCACCCCGCCAGACGCAAGGCGCTGCACGCCCTGCTGGGCGAGCTGCCGGATGAGCTGGAACGCTACAACCCCGCCACCCTGCAGCTGGGGCTCAACGGTTATGTGCTGGCCAGCCGCTTTGACCAGCAACCCGAGCAGGTCACCCCTCTCGGTGACTGGCTGCTGGATAACCACTGGCTGGCCCAGAGCCGCGACCAGCTGCTCGCTACGCTGGCCAGCGAACCCCTCAGCGCCGCCGAGCTTGCGACCCGCTTTGGTATCGCCCTGCCGGTCATTCAGGCCCTGCTTCAGCAGCTCAAGAGCGAGCAGCTTGTTCGCCTGCACCATGACAAGTGGCAGCCGGGCAACGGCGAGTCGGAAGATGATCTGGGGGAAGAGGCGCAGCTGGTGCTCAAGGTGGTGCGAGATCAAGGCAAGGAGGGGTACGAGCCCGGTAAACTGGGCCCCGGCGGCGTGGAGCTGGATCCCTTTATCACCCGCAAGCTGCCCGCCACCCTGCAGCAGGGTTTGCTGCAAAAAGGCGCGTTGCAAAAGCAGCTGCGCAACCTGGCGCGACTCAAGTATCTGGTGCAGCTCGATGGCCCCATCTACTACGACGCCGCCCTTTACAACCAGATGGTCGCCGCCGTGCTGGCGGGCCAGCAGGTGGGAGATCTGATCGACATGGCATCCCTCAAGGAGATCACCGGCTTGTCGCGCAAATACGCCATTCCGTTCTGCCTGCGCATGGAGATGGATGGCTGGGTACGGCGCGAGGAGAACGAGCGCCGGGTGCTGCGTCTGCCAGCCACTCAAGATGAGATGGAGCCGGCATGAGCGCCACCATCGCCCCCTCTATCTCCCCTAACCATGCGGCCAACTGGCTGCGCCGCGAATTTCATATCGACGGCATCGTACAGGGGGTCGGCTTTCGCCCCTTCGTCTACGGGCTGGCGCTGCGCCATGGCCTTACCGGCTATGTCTTGAACGATGCCAACGGCGTCACCATTGGTGCCGAGGGCTCCCCCGAGCAGCTGGCCAACTTTGCCCGCGAACTGCGCGACTTGGCGCCGCCCCTTAGCCGGATCGATCACTTCAGCGAGCGGGAGCTTCCCCAAGAAGATAATCCCGACTACGACGGCGCCTTTCATATCAAGGCGAGTCAGCAGCAGAGCGCGGCCACGGTCGCCATCTCGCCGGATCAGGGGATGTGCGAGGCATGCGCCACGGATGTGGCCAACCCCAAAGATCGTCACCACCACTACCCCTTTACCAACTGCACCCACTGCGGCCCGCGCTACACCATTATCCGCCGCCTCCCCTACGACCGCCCCCACACCG
>NZ_CAWNZT010000269.1:0-17465 GCF_963878965.1 Aeromonas sp. HMWF015
CGATGAGCTCGGTGCGTTTGACGAGAGCGCCCTGACTGGCGAATCCATTCCGGTGGAACGCCGTCAGGGTGACAAGGTGCCCGCCGGCAGTCTGGCTGCCGATCGGGTACTGCGTCTTGAAGTGGTGTCCGAACCGGGCAACAACGCCATCGACCGCATCCTGCATCTCATCGAGGAGGCCGAGAGTCAGCGCGCCCCCATCGAGCGCTTTATCGACCGCTTCAGCCGCTGGTACACCCCGGCCATGATGCTGATCGCCCTGCTGGTCGTCATTGTTCCACCGCTCGCCTTTGGCCAGAGCTGGGACGAGTGGATCTATCGCGGACTGGCGCTGCTGCTGATCGGCTGCCCCTGTGCGCTGGTCATCTCCACCCCGGCAGCGGTTACTTCGGCGCTGGCCGCGGCAACCCGTCAGGGGGCCCTGATAAAGGGTGGTGCCGCACTGGAGCGACTGGCCCATATCGACACTGTCGCCTTTGACAAGACTGGCACCCTGACGCTGGGCAAGCCGCAACTGACCGAACTGGTGAGTCTCAATAGCCAGCCGGAAACCGAACTGCTGGCACTGGCGGCTGCCATCGAGCAGGGCTCTCACCACCCGCTGGCCCGCGCCGTGGTCTCCAACGCGACCGAACAGGGGCTGACGCTGGCAGAGGCCCGCGACCTGCGCGCCCTGCCGGGCATGGGGGTTGAGGGACGCATCAACGGTGAACTGTGGCAACTGCTGGCACCGAGCCGGGTGGCGACCCTGAATACGGAACAGCAAACCCGGATTGCTTCGCTGGAGCAACAGGGCAAGACCGTTGTGGTGCTATGCCAGAGCAGCGGCGACCAGGCGCTGCCGGTCGCCCTGCTGGCGCTGCGGGATCAGATCCGGCCGGAGGCAGCCGCCGCACTGCAAGAGCTCAACCGACTCGGGCTCAACAGCATCATGTTGACCGGGGATAACCCCCGTGCCGCCGAGGCGATCGCCACCGAGCTGGGCATGGGCTGGCGTGCCGGTCTGCTGCCGGAGAACAAGGTAGAAGAGATCGCCAAGCTGGCCAGCACCCGGAAGGTTGCCATGATCGGCGATGGCATCAACGATGCCCCCGCCATGAAGCGGGCCAGTATCGGCATCGCCATGGGCGGCGGCACCGATGTGGCGCTGGAGACCGCCGATGCGGCGCTGACCCACAACCAGCTCGGCGGTATTGCCGCGATGATCCGGCTGTCGCGGGCGGCACTGGCCAATATTCACCAGAATATCGCGCTGGCACTGGGACTGAAGGCCATCTTCCTGGTCACCAGCCTGCTCGGCATCACCGGACTGTGGATTGCGGTGCTGGCCGATACCGGCGCCACCGCGCTGGTAACCGCCAACGCCTTGCGGCTGCTGCGCAAGCGTTAAGCCAGCCAATGGCATCCCAGCCAAAAGCCGTCCCCCAACCGGGACGGCTTTTCTTTTTCCTCTCACGGCACCCCGTAAAAGAAAAAGCGCGCCTGCCGGTCGGCAGTCGCGCTTTGCTTACTCTCTCGGAGTTATCCCACCCTTGGCAAGGTGGAATTCAACCCGGGGGTGCCGAGCCATCCCCCGGACTCAATGGCTTGCTTACTTGGCGCTGCACTCCTGAATGACGGCTGTGCCCGCCTTGACGCCAGCTGGGTCAACCTTCACCAGCACACTCCACAGCCCCTGCGGCAGGGTGATGCTGTTATTGGCACTGCCACCCTTGGAGAAGGCGAACGAATAGCCGGTTTCAGCGTTCACCGCACCGCCACCGTTGAGCAGGTACTCCTTGCTCCAGTCCTCGTTGGCCACCTTGAACTCGGTGCTGCCGGCGTAGTTGAACGCCGCCTGATAGATGGCGAGATCACCGTCCATCCCCTTATAGCTCAGCTGGTACTGGGGCTGGGCATTCCAGCCTGAAAGCTCACCCTTGACGAACAGGTTGTAGCCGAGCGGATTGCCCGCCACAGTCTCCAGCACCTTGCAGCTCTGCACCGGCTCGGTGAAGCTGACGCTCAGGGTCGGTTTGTCCTTGTTCATGGCGGTGAAGACAAACTTGTAGCTGCCAGCCTTGGCCAGATCGACACCGATATTGCCGGTTTCTCCCCCCTTGCAAAGGGTCAGCGGAGTGCCGACCACCAGCTTGTCACCAGCGTTGCAGCTGCCGTAGTTGACCGGCCCCCAACTGGCGTCAGCGATCTTGACGTTGGTGGTACCCAGCTTGTCGGTGCTCACCTCGGTAGTGAACTCGTACATAAAGTTGCCGCTGAAGGTCATCTGGTTGGTGTTACCCCACTCATCGAGGAACCCCTTCAGATAAACATCGGTGTTGCCAAACGGTGGCAGGGTGCTCAGGTCGGTCTTCTTGCTGACCGGCAGGCCCGCGCCCTGTACACCAGACTGCGGCTTGACGAACACGGCGGCAGACCAGGCCCCCAGCGTCAGCTGGCCGTTGTCATAGGCGGCGCCGCTGGCGATGCTGTCGACAGCGCGATGCTTGCTGCTAAGCACCATACCGCTCAGATCGATGGGCTGATCGTTGCCATCACGGAAGTCGCCGATGCTCTGGCTCTGGTTGCTGGCGTTGATCATCACCACCAGACCGTCGATGGCCGGATCCAGATCCGCCCCGGCACTGACGCCATCATCCACCGTCATGACGATAAGGCCGGGCACCTGATCCGGGCCGGTATTGCGGAAGTCGACCCGCTTGATCACCTCGGCGCCGCTGCCCAGACGCAGCAGGCGGGAGGAGTTGCGCAGCTCCGCCAGCTCCTGATAGAAGCTCACCATCTGCGCCATCTCGGCCGAGCCCGGCTTGGCATGCTTGCCGAGCACCTGCTCAATCAGTGGATAGTTGTCGCCATCCTTGTCCTTGCGCGGCAACCCCTTGTCGAAGTTGTTGTCGCCCAGGGTGTAGTCGACCTTGTTGTACCAGTCGCCCGAGTCATAACTGTCCCGCTCCATGGATTTGGAACGCAGCAGCTCGACACCGGCGTGGGTGAAGGGAATGCCCTGACCCAGCATGGCGGTCGCCAGCGATACTCCCTGCATCCGTACCAGATCGGCTCCGGCAGGTGCCTTGTAGATCAGGTTGTCGAACAGGGTCTGGTTGTCGTGCTTGTCGACATAGTTCTGCACTTCCACCGGATCCTGGGCATAACCGGCGCTCTGACCGTTGTAGTCGATCTCGGCGCCTTTCTTCGGCATGCCATCCTTGTCGGTCAGCACGAACTCCTTGAGGTTGCCCGCCATGCCGAGCCGGACCAGATCGGACTGGTGCAAGGCCGTCGCCAGATCCACCTTGCTCATTTCGTTAGGATCGACGAAAGCACCGTTGCCAAAGCCCTGGGTCTTGCGAATGGTATCGCCACCGTCGAACGGACTGCCGCCGCGCACCGCATCGCGCAAGCGGTCCGAGAAGGAGCCGATACCGGTACCGCCCAGATGCTTCTGGGTAGCCTGCACGAAGCGCTTGTCATCCTGCACTTCGCCGAAGTTCCACCCCTCGCCGTAGAAGTACATCTCGGGATTGACCTTCTTCACCGCGGCCAGCGCCTGCACCATCTGATCTTTCGGATGGTGGCCCATCAGGTCAAAGCGGAAGGCGTCGATCTTGTAGTCGCGCGCCCAGGTGACCAGGGAGTCATCCATCAGCTTGGCAAACATGGCGTGTTCCGGCGCCGTGTTGGAGCAGCAGGTGGAGTTCTCCACCGAGCCGGTCTCCGGATTGAGGCGCTGATAGTACCAGGGCACTATCTTGTCGAGCACCGATTTGGGGCCGAGCCCGGATTCGTTGGTGTGGTTGTAGACCACGTCCATCACCACGTTCATACCGATGTTCTGCTTGATGGCCTTGACCATCTCGCGGAACTCCAGAATACGTTTGGTGCCCTCGGCGTTGGTGGCGTAGGAGCCTTCCGGTGTTGTGTAGTGGTAGGGATCATAACCCCAGTTGAAGGAGTCGACGCCGCGCAGGTAACCGGAAAGCTCCTGCACCTGCGGATTATCCTTGCTGTCGCCCCCTTGCAGGTCGGCCAGCACATCTCCCACGGTCTGACCGCCACCACAGTAGCCGCCAAATCTGGATGTTTTCACATCCGGATTGACCTGACAGAGCTTGCTGAAGTCATCGCCGAGATTGGCCACCTTGGCCGGATCCTCGTTGACGGTGGCGATATCGAACACCGGCAGCAGGTGCAGGTGGCTGACGCCGCTCTTTGCCAGCGCTTTCAGATGGTTGACCGGTACAGAGTCGGGCTGGGTCAGGCCGACAAACTTGCCGCGCTTCTCTTCATCGGTGGAGGCATCGTTACCGGTCAGGTCGCGAACATGGGCCTCATATATGGTGATATCGGCGGGGTTCTGCTGGCTGTGGGGCGCCTTGAGGCTGTCCCATCCTTCCGGTTTCAGGGCCGGATCGTCGAGATCCACTACCTGACTGAACTCGGAGTTCATCGCCAGACTCAGGGAGTAGGGATCGGTCACCTCGTAGTGCTCGACCTTGCGGCTCAGCGGGTGGTAGACCTCCATGTCGTAGCGGTAGAACTGGCCGATCAGCTCGCTGCCCCCTTCGTAACTCCAGCTGCCGCTGGCGCTGTCGAAGGTCATCGCCACTTCACCACTCTTCTGGTGGCTGGCGTTGTAGAGGGCCAGCTTGACCGACTTGGCGGTCGGCGCCCAGAGGCGGAAGGTCACCCGGTTACCCTCCACCACGGCGCCATAGCTCAGCTTGGTCGCCTCGGGAGCATAGAGCGCATCGAGGGCGCCGGCGCTCTGCACCAGGGTCGCCCCCTGCAGGATACCGTCGGCATCGGTGCCGATAGCCACCAGCTCACCCTTGAGCAGGGGCTTGAGATCTTTACCGGCAGGCAGGGCAAAAGCGGCTGCATCCTTGAGATGCGGATATTTGGCCTGCTGCTCGGCGGTCAGAGTGGTCGCGGTCAGGCTGATATAGGGGAAATCGAACACCCCATCGGCATTAGCCTTGATGGTGCCCGAGTCGGTGTAATAGAGGCGAACGTGGGGCTTGTCTTTGCCCCCTTGCCAAATCAGGGTATTGCCATCGATCAGATGAGCGCTGGCCCCCGCTACGCCAAAGGCGGCGGTAAAGGCTTCGGCACGGCTGCCAAACAGCTCTTTTTTGCCAGCCACGATAGCCACGGTGCGATCCGGGTGCTCACTGAAGCTCACCTTCATATCGCTGCCGGTCAGGTTGGCCAGATCGCCGTTGCGAGCGATAAAGTTGATGCACCCTTCCACATTTTTGAGCGGCACGACCCAGGCCGGACCAAAGCTGTCGGCGGTGGCAGGAGTCTTGCTCTTGTCATCCCACCCGGTATTCAGGCCACTATCAGCCGTTGCCTTGCAGGCGTCGTTGTTCCAAAGGTGCAGGCTGTGGCTGTCAAACGGTGCCTTGGCCCCTTTGGCTGCCGACTGGGTATCCACCAGCGCAATGACTACCTCGTTGGGGCCTGCTTGCAGCAGCTCCTTGGGGGGATCCATCTTGGGCAAGCGAGCGACAGGTCCATCAGAAGGTTCAGGTGTAGAAGTAGATGTGCTGTTGTCATTACAGCCAGACAAAAGCGCGAGCAGTGAGGCTGTTACCAGCGCCACTTTGGTCTTTTTCATATCCATATTTTTATAATTCCCGCTGTAGTTAGTCTCGATAGTCGAGCACCCGGTCATTGCCAGGCGGTGCCATATTAATCAGCGGCAATCGATTCAAATGTGAGCGGAAAGGCAAAAAAACCATCCAGTTTCAACAAGATAACGTTTTCAGACTGAAACTTCGATCCGGCTCACAGACCTCGTGGCCATTTGGCCTCATATCTGGAAAACGGCAGTCACGGGGTCAGAAAAGCAATGTCTGATCAAGTGGATAGACAAGGAGTAAACAATGAAACGGATTGAAGAGCAGGCAAGACGACTCGATCAGGAGTATCAGGCGATCGGGCAGCTGTTCGACCAGTTTTGCCAGCAGGCTGGCACCCTGGCCGAGCAGTATCACTTCTTCAACTGGCCCGATTATGAAGACTCGCCCCCGCTGAGCCGCGCCTTCACCCTGCTGGGGGAACCCCGCGAACTGCGGCTGCGCTGTCAGCCCGGTGAACGCTCCGCCCTCAATGGCCTGCTCCAGGTGGTCTCGGAGGATGGCACCATAGATGCCAGCCTCGGGTTTCGCGCCGATGGTCAGCTGCTGCTGGAGTCCGGCAAGCTGCTGGACAACCCGCCCGGACTGCTGCTCAAGCTGCTGCTCGGCGCTGTGTGGCAACACAAGCCCCAGGATGAGATCACCGGGCAGCCGCACTGACATCAGGGAACCAACGGCACTGAAACCAGGGGGGCCAACGGCCCCCGTTATTTATCCTGTTCGCTGGCGATCTCGATGGTCACATGTACCAGCTCTTCATGGATCGCCAGCCGCTCGCGGATCTGCTGCGCCGGTAGCGGATTGACCATCAGCAAAGAGAGCACGCAGGCATACTGCTGCTGCCCCACCCGCCAGACGTGCAAATCGCGGATATCGGTGCCCGGCAGCTCGGCGATGACCTCACGGATCTCCGCCACCAGCGGGGTATCCATCTCGGCATCCAGCAGCACCCGACCAGAGTCGCGCAGCAGACCCCAGGCCCATACCGCGACCAGTCCGGCACCCACTATGCCCATCAGCGGGTCGAGCCAGTCAGCGCCCCACAGCATGCCCCCCACCAGCGCCAGAATCGCCAGCACGGAAGTGGCCGCATCCGCCAGCACGTGGATATAGGCGGCGCGCAGGTTGAGATCCTGATGGCCATGGTGATCGTCATGGTCATGATGATGATCGTGGTCGTGATGCTCATGACGGTGGTCATGCCCATGGTGATGGTGGCCGTGATCATCCTTGAGCAGCCAGGCACAGGCGAGGTTTACCAGCAGCCCCACCAGCGCGATAGCGATCGCCTGTTGATAGTGGATCGGGCTGGGATCGAGCAGCCGGAACACCGACTCGAACAGCATCAACCCGGCCACTCCCACCAGCAACAGGGCGCTGGTGAAGCCACCCAGCACCTCGATCTTCCAGGTGCCGAAGCTGAATCTGTGGTCGCGGGCGAAGTGGCGGGCGGCGCGGTAGGCCAGCACCGAGAGACCGAGCGCCAGTGCGTGGGAGCTCATGTGCCAACCATCGGCCAACAGCGCCATGGAGTTGTAGAACCAGCCGCCGCCAATCTCCGCCACCATCATGATGACGGTCAGCAATACGGCCCAGCGGGTCTTCTGTTCGGCCAGCGGATTGCCCTCATGGATGACGGGGTGATGGCAGTGTGATTGAGCGAGGGATGACATGGATTTCTCCTGAGAGCGATGATGTAATATACTATACCCTAGTATAGTTTTATTGATCGAGAGGATCCGTCATGTCCCACACCATTCACGACAAAAAGAAGCTGCTGGCACGGGTGCGCCGCATCAAGGGACAGGCCGGTGCGCTGGAGAGCGCGCTGGAGCAGGAGAGCGACTGCACCGCCATTTTGCAGCAGATCGCCGCCATCCGCGGCGCCGTCAACGGCTTGATGCTGGAGGTACTGGAGGGACATATGCGCGAGCATCTCGGCGCCCCCGATGCCACCCCGGCCGAGCGGCTGGAGGATCTGGATCAGGTAGTCAGCGTCCTGCGATCCTATTTGAAGTAAGCAGGATCGCGGCACCATCCCTTCAGGCTCGACCAGCGTCGGGCTTGAGCCACCGCCAGCTTTGCGCCATGATGTCCAGCCCGGCTGACCGCCGGTTTTACTGGACAGTCAATTTCAAGGATCCCCCATGTTTGAACACGTCGATGCCTATGCTGGCGACCCCATCCTGACGCTAGTCGAGACCTTCCACAAAGACACCCGCGAGCAGAAGGTGAACCTGGGGATTGGCCTCTATTACGACGAGCAGGGGCGCATTCCGCTGCTGCCGTCTGTGCAGAAGGCCGAAGCCCAGCGTGCCGCCGCCCCGGCGCCGCGCCCCTACCAGCCGATGGAAGGCACCGCCAACTACCGCACCGCAGTGCAACACCTGCTGTTTGGTGCCGACCATGAAGCGGTCAAGGCGGGACGTATTGCCACCATCCAGACCATCGGCGGCTCCGGCGCGCTGAAGATCGGCGCCGATCTGCTCAAGCGCTACTTCCCGACCTCCGAGGTGTGGGTCAGCAATCCCACTTGGGACAACCACAAGGCGATGTTCGAGGGGGCCGGCATCAAGGTGCATGACTACCCCTACTACGATGCTGCCACTGGCGGCGTGCAGTTTGATGCGATGATCGACTGCCTGAGCAGCCTGCCGGCCAAGAGCATCGTGCTGCTGCACCCCTGCTGCCACAACCCGACCGGGGTGGATCTCTCCCGTGCCCAGTGGGATCGGGTGATCGCACTGGTGGTCGAGAAGAACCTGATCCCCTTTATGGATATCGCCTATCAGGGCTTCGGTGACGGGCTGGAAGAGGATGCCTACGCCATTCGTGCCATGGTGGCCGCCGGCGTCAGCTTCTTCGTCAGCAACTCGTTTTCCAAGAACCTCTCCTTCTACGGCGAGCGCTGTGGTGGCCTGTCGGTGATCTGCCAGGATGCCGAAGAGGCGAGCCGGGTGCTGGGTCAGATGAAGGCCACCGTGCGTCGCAACTACTCAAGTCCGCCCACTCACGGTGGCCAGATCACCGCGGCGGTGATGAACCAACCCGAGCTGCACGCCATGTGGATCGATGAAGTGACCGAGATGCGCACCCGCATCAAGGCGATGCGCCAAAAGCTCTACGAGGTGTTGAGCGCCAAGGTGCCGGGCCGCGATTTCAGCTACTTCATCAACCAGCGCGGCATGTTCAGCTACACCGGCTTCACCCCGGAGCAGGTAGATCGCCTGCGCGAGGAGTTCGCCGTCTATCTGGTGCGCTCCGGCCGCATGTGCGTGGCGGGTCTCAACAGCCGTAACGTCGACTATGTGGCTGACGCCATGGCGGCGGTGCTCAAGGGCTAATCCGCATCAGCCCCGCTTTGGCGGGGCTTTTTGTCTGTTGCGTTCGCGGTCACCTCTTGATGGGTCTGCTCACCCTCCCCCTGCTGTGAGAGAATGCCAGCAGGTCACGCTGTATCGTACTGATTCAGAGCCTGTCTTTTCATCCGCTTATCTTTATCCACTTCAGGAGCCACTATGGATCTGATCGCTCTCTCTCGGCTGGGAGGTCGCCATCTGGTCACCCTGCACCTGTTGCTCGACAACCAGAGCGTCACCCGCACCGCAGAGCGGCTCTGCACCACCCCTTCCACCGTCAGCAAAACCCTCAACCAGCTGCGGGAGCTGCTGGGGGATCAACTGCTCTACCGTCAGGGAAACCAGCTGTTGCTCACCCCCATGGCCGAGCGACTGGCTCCCACCCTGCATCGACTACTGGGGGAGCTGAACGGGCTCACTCGCCAGAACGCCTTCAACACCCAGCAGTGGCAGGGCAGCTTGCGGCTGGGATTGCGCGAGAGCGTGATGACCTGGCCGGTGGGCCCCATTCTGGGTCAGCTGATGAAAGAGGTGCCGGGCATGGTGCCGGAGATCTGGAACAAGGATGAGCAGGGGCTGGAGGCGCTGGCAGCGGGCAAAATCGACTTCGTGATCCTGCCCCATGACCAGAGCCAACCGTTGCCGCGCCAGCCCGGGCTGGTGTGGGAGACCCTGCGGGAAGAAAAACTGGTCTGCCTGCTGCGCAAAAACCACCCCGCGCTGGCCAAGCCCTGGGATCTCGATGCCTACCTGAGCTGGCGCCATATCGCCATCCGGGATCAGGAGCTGGCCAACCCCTTCTTCGAGCAGAGCCTGGCCCAGCAGCAGGTGCGTCGCCAGATTGGCGCCACCCTGCCCGATTTTGCCAGCGCGGCGGCCCTGCTGCCCCAGACCGACCTGATCCTTACCGCTATCGGTGGCTGGGCGGCCTGCATGGCCAGTCAGCCGGATCTGGTGATGCGTCCGGCACCGTTCGATTACGGCAAGGTGAGTCACAGTCTGGTCTGGTATGGCCCGGCCGGTGATGGCTCGGCCCGTCACTGGTTCCGCCAGCGGATCCTGCAACTGGGTCGCGAATTGATTGAGCCCTGAGCCGGACGACAACGAGAAGAGATAGATGTTTCACCGCGGTGAAACATCAACGGCAAGTAGGGACTAGGGACGTTTGGTATAGATGGGGCTGGGGAAGGAGGCGACGTTGCTGCCCAGATCCGTGATGCGAGCTGCCCCCTGCTTTTTCACCTGATCGATGCGCAGCACCTGATGCATGGGAATAAGAGTCTGGCGCACATCGGCAAATTCGCTCTTGAGCTTCTCGTGACTGGGATCGACGATAAGCGCCGTGTGGTTGTCCCAGACAAAGTCGGCAATCTCGATAAAACCGAACAGCTGGCCCTGATTGACTTCGCGCACATACACTTCGTAGCGCTCGCTGTGGCAAATAAACTGAACCCGATATAACGCCTTGCTTTCACTCATGATTATCTGTCATTGAGGGGTAAGAAGATGGTCATTATTCTAGCCGCCGTTCTCGCCCCCTCCAATAGACAGAAATCACAGTTGCGGCCTTTCCATGCCACACCTCACGCCATGACGGTCACCGGATGACGCAACCACTCAGCCCATCAAGGCAGGCAGTGAGACCGGCCCCAATCCCGCTGCACGCAAACGACTGGCCAGCTGTTCCAGCTCGGTTTGGTGAGCCTGCGGCCATTGCGCCGCCTCTCCCCGCACCCCGTGATGGCGAAAGCCGTTGAGGCGAATGGGCACAGGCCCCAGCCGCTGCAAGAAGGCGGCAAGATCCGCGTCCAGCTCACCACTCGCATCCAGAAAATCGCTCTTGCCCGGCACATGGAGCAGCCGCAGTTCGGTCAGCTTGCCGTGGCGTGCCAGCAGTTGCAGCGATGCCAGCACCCGCTCGCGACCATAGCCGGTCAGGGAGTGATGCACCGAGTCACGCCACCCCTTGAGATCGAGCATGGCGCCGTCGAGCACCGGCAATAGCCGCTGCCAACCGGTTTCGGCCAGCGAGCCGTTGCTGTCGAGCAGGCAAGTGAGATGGGCCAGATCCGGCGCGGCCTTGATGGCGGTAAAGAGCGCAACCACAAAGGGGAGCCGGGTGGTCGCCTCACCACCGGAGACGGTAATGCCGGTCAGCAAGGGGCCGTAGCGGCGCAGTAGAGCCAGCACCTCGGCCACCGTCATGCTGGCGGTCTTGGGATTGGCACTACGGGGGCAGACATCCAGACAGGCGTCGCAGTCGGTGCAGAGCATTGCCTGCCATTGCACCTTGCCCCGATTGAAGGTGAGGGCACCGCTCGGACAGACAGCAAGGCAGTCACCACAATCGTCGCACAGCCCTATGGTGTGCGGGTTGTGGCAGCCGGGGCAGCGAAAGTTGCAACCCTGCAGAAACAGCACCAGCCGGTTGCCCGGCCCATCGACACAGGAGAACGGCAGCACCCTGCTTACCAGGGCGCTGCGTGTTGGCAAAACATTAGCCATCTGTGCGAACTCAGTATTCGCCGATGGTCGATTCGTAGGCGACCACTCGCGGAGCCCGCTGACGAATGGCGGTCACTTCACTCGCCTCGGCACCGAGACAGGTGGTCTGCAAGCGCGAGCCTTCTTCTGCGAAGCGGGCCACGTCGCTCTTGCGGATCATGTAGCCGGTCACCCGCACCAGATCGCTGTCGGCCACGTTGGCGGTGAACTCGCGCATACCGATGGCAAGCGCCCCTTTGCAGAGCTGCAACAGCGCCTGAGGGTTCTGGCGAATGGTGGGATCCAGCGTCAGGATCTCGCTGATCCCCGAATGATAATAAGTGTGGTGCGGCGCCAGCGCCAGCACATGACTGGCCGGATCCGGCTCCTGCCCGTAGGGAATGCGCACCCCGGGGGTGACTGCCACATCGATGCTAAGGCCACCTTGCGAATGCAACAAAGCGCGGCCACCCCAGGCATGGGTCTGCGGGGTCGTGGTCACATAAGCGGAGAGCTGGGCCGAGATGCGATAGCCAAGCTGGTTCGCCTCCTCGCCATGGCCGTAGCGATCCGGCAGATTCTCTTTATCCATCAGGATATTGACCGCTTCCGCCATGCCGTAGATGCCGAACATGGGGACAAAGCGATCCTCATCCAGCAGCCCCTCTTTCACCAGGAAGCTGTCGAAGAAACCGGACTCATCGTGGAGGAATGCGGCCCGCGCTTCGATCAGCTGAGAGGCCAAGCGGCAGTAGTGGGGCAGCAGGCAACCGAGGAAGTCATCGATCCCCTGACACTGCTCGGCGACCCGCTTGAGGGAGATGCGCACCAGGGTATTGGCGCCCCCCGCCTGCGGCAGGGCGTTGTAGCAGCTGACGATGCCAAAGCCGCGATTGTCGAAGGTGTCGCGGTGGATCGGGTAGTTGGCGATGTGCGGCTTGCTGCACTCGGCGATATTCTTCACCGCCTGCAGCAGCAGGCTGTCCGGGGTCTGCTCCGGATCGTGGAAGAAGGTGAGGTTCGGCGCCACCTGCTTGAGCTCGTTGTCGATACGCAGGATCAGGCGGCAGATGCGGTTGTCATCCGGCCCGATGTTGACGTGCATGAAGGCGTCCGGCAGCACCCGATCCAGATAGATCCAGAACCCTTTCAGCTTGCGGTAGAGAGTCTCGTCATCCAGTTCGCCGACAAACGGCAACAGCAGATGGTCGAGCCGACCCAGCCAGACCGGCATGCCGGTGACGGAGGGGACATGGTGATAGAGGATGCGCAGGGCATTGAGCGCCTCGTCGAAATCCTGCGGCGCCGTCAGCTCCAGCCAGGCAGAGCCCTGAGTCAGGAATTTTTCATAGTCCGGCAGCACATAACGTGGCTTGTAGGGGGCGTGCCCTTCGAACATGTCGCAGATAAAACCCTGCTCCATCGCCTCGGCGACTGCGGCAGGCAGGTCGGGGTAGAGCAACGCATTCTCGGCGGCCAGCGCCAGCGCGTGGCTCTTCTGAGCGGCGGAGAGATGGGGATCGCGCACGATGCGCTGACAGGTTTCGATCAAAGACATGGGACACTCCTTCACGGATAGAGCCCATATCCTCACCATTTGCAGGCTTTTTTTGAAGTGACATACACAACAATACGAATGTCTCAAAAAGACATCCGTGAGAGAGGATCACACCCCAAACAGAACGGGGGCCTTGTCTGCCGACAAGGCCCCCGTTGTGCAGATCAGGGCTCGATGACGATGGGCGTACCCGGATCAATCGCGTCCCACACTTCATCCAGCTCGTGGTTGAGCATGGCGATGCAGCCGTTGGTCCAGTTGGAGGGCTGAACCCTGCGGTTGCCAATGCTGTTGCGCTGGCCGTGGATCATGATCATGCCACCCGGACGAACACCCAGCTCATTGGCGCGCTTGATGTCATCCAGGTTCGGATAGTTGATATGGATGGCTTTGTAGTAGCCGGAATTGGTCTTCTTGTAGTCGAGGGTGTAGCGCCCTTCCGGCGTACGCTGATCCCCTTCCTGCTGCTTGTGCCCCTTGGGCGCCGGGCCCAGAGCAATCCAGTAGCGCTTCAGTTCTTTGCCATCCTTCATCAGGGTCAGGCTATAGGTCGACTTCTTGACCACCACCAAATCGGCTTTTTCGGTCAAGGCAAAACTCAATGCGGGCCAAAGCCCCAACAAACACAGTAATACGGCTCTCATTCCATCCCTCGACAAGCCTCTGGTGCGGGCTTTTCTTGTTACCAGATCATCTGAACGATGCCCGCCGAGCGGCGAGCGAGCGCCATGATATTGGATCGCCATCAATACTCAATATGCCCGGCAAAACATATCTTGTCGCAGCTAGGCTATCTTCCTTGAACGCTGTCATTTGGTATTGGTAATTAACAGTTAAAACAACAAGATACCAAAAATTATCGCGCTGGCACCCGGGGCAATGATCGGCGAAGATAACACTCCACTCCCCGACAGGATCATGCCATGCGCTCTTCGTGCCGCCTCGCCACCCTGCTGTTCTCGCCACTCCTGCTCTGGCTACCCGCCAGTGTCGCCGCCGATGCACTCTGGCTGCGCGAGCCCGCCCTCTCCCCCGATGGCAAGCAGCTTGCCTTCACCTGGCAGGGGCGCATTTTTGTCGCCAGTGCCGAAGGTGGCCCCGCTACGGCGCTCACCGGCAGCGACTACCTGAGCCAGCGGCCAATCTGGTCGCCGGATGGCAAACAGCTCGCCTTTGCCGCCAATCTCTACGGCAACGAAGATGTGTTCGTAGTGCCTGCCAGCGGCGGCGAGATGGTGCGCCTCACCCGCGATTCGCGCACCGATCTGCCGCAAGCCTTCAGCGCCGATGGCAAACGACTGCTGCTGAGCAGCCAGCGCCTGGGTGCGCCCGATGCCGACCATTTTGTCGCGGAAGGCTACCAATGGGGCGAGCTCTACTGGACCCCGATCACCGGCGGCACCTTGCAGGCCGATCTGCCGCTGCCTGCAACTCTCGCCCGCCCCCACGGGGAGCGGCTCGCCTATCAGATGCCCGCGGCGGATCAACCCTTTCGCAAGCATCAGCACTCGTTCGCGGTGCCCCGTCTCTGGTTGTTTGATGGCAAGCAGCACAAGCAACTGACCGAAGATCGGGTGGCGGCCACCGATCCGGTCTGGAGCGACAAGGGGGACAGCCTCTTTTACCTGAGCGAGCGCAGCGGCGATTTCAACGTCTGGCGCCGGGATCTCGCCAGCGGCAAGGAGCAACAGCTGACCCACTATCAGGGCCATCCGGTGCGGGGGCTCAGCGCCTCTCGCAATGGCGATCTGGTCTGGTCATGGCTGGGCGAGCTCTATCGCCTCGATGCCGGTAGCAGCGAGCCACGCAAGCTGACCCTCACACCGCAAGTGGCCAGCGCGCCGGATGAGGCGAGCGAGGCCCTGACCCTGGCAGACGAAGCGCTGGTCAGCGAAGAGGCGGACGAGCTGATCCTGGTGAGCGAGGGCAACCTCTTTGCCGTCGACCCCGAGCGGGAGCGGGTGCGCCAGCTGACCCGCGATCCGAGCGAGCAGTCCAGCCCCCTCTTCGCCGAGCAGGGCCGCGCCCTCATCTATCTGTCGGAGCAGCAGGGGCACGCCGCCCTCTATCGCCTGCGCAAGGGTGATCCGGATCTGCTGTTCAGCGATCCCGGCACTCTGACCGAGAGTCTGCTGCTGGCGATTCCCGACAAGGGGATCAGCCGTCCGGTGCTCTCCCCCGATGGCAAGCAACTCGCCTTCGTGGTGGATGGTCAGGCCATCCACCTGCTCGATCTGGCAAACAACAAACAGCGGGAACTGGTGCCTGCCAGCTTCAACCCGTCGCGCCACGAGGTGCATTTCGCCTTTGCCCCCGACTCCCGCCATCTGGCGCTCACCTTCCGCCCCGATGCGGCGGAACAGGAGATCGCGGTGATCGATACGACCAATCCCAAGGCCAAACCGGTCAATGTCAGCCTCAACGGCTATCAGGATGGGCAACCGGGCTGGAGTCAGGATGGCGCCATCCTCTACTGGCAATCGACCCGATTTGGCGCACTGGGGCCCGATGGCGAGCCCCTCGTCACCAACCTGCTCGGCATTTACAGCAGCCGCGCCGCCAGAGCCGATGCCATTGCCGAGCTGGAACCGCCGAAAGGGGGATACGGCTTTGAGAGCGATCGTCTCAACCATAGAGAAGCGCTGCTGCTGCAACCCACCGGCACCCTGCTCGCCAGCCGCATCATCGGCGACCAGCTGATCTATCTGGTGGAGGAGATGGGGGTCAACAGCGAGAGCGAGATCAAGGGCTACAGCCAGGATCTGCGCAAGGGCAAAACCAGCGAACTGTTTGGCGAGCAGCCCGGCCCTGCGCTGGCAAGCCTCAACCAGCAGGGCACCTTGGCTACCCTGGTGCGGGATGGGGAGATCACCCGGATCCATCTCGACTCCGGCGAGGCCACCAGCGCCCCCTTCGCCTTGCAGCCCACCAGCCGCTGGCAGGAACGCATGACCGCCGCCTTCGATCAGATCGCCCGGCTCACCCGGGACGAGTTCTATCTGGACGACATGAACGGGGTGAACTGGGATAGCTATGTCGCCGCTTACCGCCGCCTGCTGCCGGGCATCGGCAACCCGCGGGACTTTGGCAACCTGTTGGCGGAGCTGGCTGGCGAGCTCAATGTCTCCCACACCTGGGGCAGCGGCCCCGCCCCCTTCCCGCGCATGGCGGACGAGACCGCCAGCCTTGGCGGCTACTGGCAGGATGGCGAGCAGGGGGTGATGCTCACCGCCATGCTCTCTGGCGGCCCGCTGGATCAGGAGAGCGATATCGCCCCGGGCGCCCGCCTGCTCGCCATCAACGGCGTCCCGATTGCCAATCTGGCCGAGCTGGATCAAGCCCTTAACCATCAGGCCGGTGCCCGGCTCGCCCTCACCTTCCAGCAGGAGGGCAACAAGCAAACTGACGAGGTGGTGCTCACCGCCATCGACAAACAGCAGGAGTACCAGTTGCAACAGGATCGCTGGATTGAGAAACGGCGGGAGCTGGTGGCCAGGCTGAGCGGAGGACGGGTCGGCTACGTCTATCTGCCGGCAATGAATAGCGAGGTCTACGATGCGGTGGTGGCGGATGCCCTCGGCAGACAGCGCAATCGCGATGCGCTGATCGTCGATGTCCGCTTCAACAGCGGTGGCTATCTCGCCAATACCCTGGTGGAGTTTCTGACCGGCAGCGGCAGCGCCAAGGGGATGGCCAGCAGCTGGCCCCGTCAGGGCAAGGGGGAAACCGATGCCGCCACTCGCCAGTGGACCAAGCCTTCGGTGGTGCTGGTGAACGCTGGCAGCTACTCGGAAGGTTCCGCCTTCCCCGAGTACTACCGTGCCCTCAAGGTCGGCCCCATCGTCGGCGATCCGGTGCCCGGCACCGGCACCATGGTCTACAGCCACGACTCCCGGCTGATCCCGGGGCTCTCCTACGGCATTCCGACCCTGGGGCTGCGCAAACCGGACGGTACCTTCTACGAGAATCAGGAGCTGATCCCGGACCAGCAGGTGCCCCTCACTCCGGCTGACATGGTGGCTGGACGCGACCCGCAGCTGGAGGCGGCGGTACAAGCCGCCCTCAAGCAGTTGCCAGCCAGCACCAAATAACTGCGCTCAACGAAAGCGAAACAGCTCGCGATGCAGATGCCCGTCCGGCAACAGCCGGGTCAGGGCATCTGCCATCCCCTCCGGCCCGCAAAACCACACCTGCTCGGGCGCATCCTGCGCGATGCGAGCCAGATCCAGCCGCCCGGCAGTCTTGTCCAGATGCAGCTGATAGCGCACGCCGGTGCGATGACAGAGCTCGACCAACCGCTGGTGGTAGACGGCGCCCGCCAGATCCGGCGCGCACTGGATCAGGGTGATCCCCTCGCCTCGCTCGCCACGGACAGCCAACCCCTCCAACCAGGCCACAAACGGGGTGATACCGATCCCGGCC
>NZ_CAWNZT010000270.1:0-10336 GCF_963878965.1 Aeromonas sp. HMWF015
GCTTCCAGGGGCAGGCATCTGATATCCAGATCCACGCCCAGGAGATCCTGAAGATCAAAAATACCCTGAACGAGCGCCTGGCGTTCCACACCGGTCAGGACATGGCTACCATCGAGCGTGACACCGATCGTGACAACTTCATGTCCGCCGAGCAGGCTGTGGCCTATGGTCTGGTTGACGGTGTCCTGAGCCAGCGTAGCTGAGCAGGGTGTCCCGGTCTGTTGTAAACTCAACAGGCCGATCCATCCTCTATTGATAAAACGAGGTTGCTGAATGACAGAGAAACGCAAGGGTGAGGGTGATAAGCTGCTCTACTGCTCTTTTTGCGGCAAAAGCCAGCATGAAGTGCGCAAGCTGATCGCTGGCCCTTCCGTCTACATATGTGATGAGTGCGTCGAGCTGTGCAACGACATCATCCGCGAAGAGATCCGCGAGATCTCGCCCAAGCGCGATGGTAACGAGCTACCGACCCCTCATCAGATCCGCGCTCATCTCGATGACTATGTGATCGGGCAGGAGTACGCCAAGAAGGTGTTGGCCGTTGCCGTCTACAACCACTACAAGCGTCTGCGCAACAGCGGCGAAAACAGTGGTGTGGAGCTCGGTAAATCCAACATCCTGCTGATTGGCCCGACCGGTAGCGGCAAAACCCTGCTGGCCGAGACTCTGGCTCGTCTGCTGGATGTGCCGTTCACCATGGCCGATGCAACCACCCTGACCGAAGCCGGTTATGTGGGTGAGGACGTGGAGAACATCATCCAGAAGCTGCTGCAAAAGTGCGACTACGACGTAGAGAAGGCCCAGCGTGGCATCGTTTATATCGACGAGATCGACAAGATCTCCCGCAAGTCGGACAACCCCTCCATTACCCGTGATGTCTCCGGGGAAGGGGTACAGCAGGCACTGCTCAAGCTGATCGAAGGGACAATTGCTTCCGTGCCGCCGCAAGGTGGTCGCAAGCATCCGCAGCAGGAGTTCTTGCAGGTTGATACCTCCAAGATCCTCTTCATCTGTGGCGGTGCCTTTGCCGGTCTGGACAAGGTGATCGAGCAGCGTTCCGTGAAGGGAACCGGTATCGGTTTTGGCGCCGAGGTGAAATCCAAGGATGCCAAGGCCACCCTGAGTGAGACCTTCGCCAAGGTAGAGCCGGAAGATCTGATCAAGTATGGTCTGATCCCCGAGTTCATCGGCCGCCTGCCGGTGGTCGCGACCCTGACCGAGCTGGACGAGTCTGCCCTTATCCAGATCCTGAAAGAGCCGAAAAACGCGCTGACCAAACAGTACGCGGCGTTGTTCGATCTGGAAGGGGTCGAGCTGGAGTTCCGTGACGACGCACTCAACGCCATTGCCCGCAAGGCGATGGAGCGTAAAACCGGTGCTCGTGGTCTGCGTTCCATCGTGGAAGCCGTGCTGCTGGATACCATGTATGACCTGCCTTCTCTGGAAGGGGTCAGCAAGGTGGTGATCGACGAGACCGTGATCAAAGGGGACTCCGCGCCCTTGATGATCTACGAAAATCCCGAAACCCAGGCTGCTGCATCAGAGTAAATGTCTGATTTTTAATCGAATGGAAGGGGCTTTTTGCCCCTTTCATGCTTTTTACGGTTTCGGCGATTGAATCTCATCTCAGCGCCCCCATATACTCAGCCAAGCGCTTTGCCAACGGTATAACAAGCCGAGAGGACATATATGAACCTAGAGCGTTCAGAACGCATCGAGATTCCCGTCCTGCCTCTTCGTGACGTGGTGGTTTATCCCCACATGGTCATTCCACTCTTTGTGGGGCGGGAAAAATCCATTCGCTGTCTGGAAGCGGCCATGGAGCAGGACAAGAAAGTTCTGCTGGTGGCCCAGAAGGATGCGTCAACCGATGAGCCAACGGTGGAGGAGATCTTCACCGTCGGGACAGTGGCCAATATTCTGCAGATGCTCAAGCTGCCGGACGGCACCGTCAAGGTGCTGGTAGAGGGTGGGCAGCGTGCCCGCCTGGAGCGGATGATCGACGACAAGGATTTCTTTGTCTGCGAGGCCCAGTACATCCCCTCCCAAGCCATTGAGGAGAAGGATCAGGAAGTACTGGTTCGCTCCGCCATCGGCCAGTTTGAAGGCTATATCAAGCTCAACAAGAAGATCCCGCCCGAGGTACTGACCTCGATCTCGGCGATCGATGATGCTGCGCGTCTGGCTGACACCATGGCGGCCCACATGCCGCTCAAGCTGGAAGACAAGCAGAAGGTGCTGGAGATCGTCTCGGTTTCCGAGCGCATCGAATTCCTGATGGCGATGATGGAGTCGGAAATTGACCTGCTGCAGGTCGAGAAGCGCATCCGTACTCGCGTCAAGAAGCAGATGGAAAAGAGCCAGCGCGAGTATTACCTCAACGAGCAGATGAAGGCCATCCAGAAAGAGCTGGGTGAGCTGGAAGATAGCCCGGATGAGTTTGAAGCCCTCAATCGCAAGATTGAAGAGGCTGGCATGCCGGAAGATGCCCGTGAAAAGGCCCAGGCCGAGCTTGCCAAGCTGAAGATGATGTCTCCCATGTCCGCCGAGGCTACCGTGGTTCGTAGCTATGTGGACTGGATGGTACAGGTGCCCTGGAAGGCGCGCTCCAAGGTCAAGAAAGACCTTGGCAAGGCGCAAGAGGTGCTGGATGCCGATCACTATGGCCTCGAGAAGGTCAAGGATCGCATCCTCGAATATCTGGCGGTACAGGCACGGGTGAACAAGCTCAAGGGCCCCATCCTCTGTCTGGTTGGGCCTCCCGGTGTGGGCAAGACCTCGCTGGGCCAATCCATCGCCAAGGCGACAGGCCGCAAATATGTGCGGATGGCCTTGGGTGGGGTGCGTGACGAAGCGGAGATCCGCGGTCACCGCCGTACCTATATCGGTTCCATGCCCGGCAAACTCATCCAGAAGATGGCGAAAGTCGGCGTGAAGAACCCGCTGTTCCTGCTCGACGAGATCGACAAGATGAGCTCGGACATGCGTGGCGATCCCGCATCCGCCTTGCTGGAAGTGCTGGATCCGGAACAGAACAACAGCTTCAACGATCACTATCTGGAAGTGGATTATGACCTGTCGGACGTCATGTTCGTGGCTACTTCCAACTCCATGAACATCCCGGGCCCCTTGCTGGACCGGATGGAAGTGATCCGCCTCTCCGGTTACACCGAAGATGAGAAGCTCAACATTGCCAAGCAGCATCTGGTTGCCAAGCAGATCCAGCGCAATGGCCTGAAAGAGTCCGAGATCACCATCGAAGATTCTGCCTTGGTCGGAGTGATCCGCTACTACACCCGCGAGGCGGGTGTGCGGAGTCTGGAGCGCGAGATTTCCAAGATTTGTCGCAAGGCGGTCAAGCGTATCCTGCTGGACAAGAGCATCAAGCATGTTCAGGTCAATCAGGAGAACCTCAAGGAGTTCCTCGGGGTGCAGCGTTTCGATTACGGCAAGGCCACCGACCAGAACCAGGTGGGTCAGGTGTGTGGTCTGGCGTGGACCGAAGTGGGGGGCGATCTGCTCACCATCGAGACCACCAACATGCCGGGCAAGGGCAAGCTCACTTATACCGGTTCTCTCGGTGACGTGATGCAGGAGTCGATCCAGGCGGCCATGACGGTCGTACGGGCCCGTGCCGAGAAGCTGCGCATCAACGCCGACTTCTACGAGAAGCGCGATATCCACGTGCACGTACCGGAAGGGGCCACCCCGAAAGATGGTCCGAGCGCCGGTATCGCCATGTGTACCGCCCTGGTCTCCAGCTTGACCGGTAATCCGGTTCGTGCTGATGTGGCTATGACAGGGGAGATCACCTTGCGCGGCGAAGTGCTGCCCATCGGTGGTCTCAAGGAGAAGTTGCTGGCAGCCCATCGTGGCGGCATCAAGCGAGTGCTTATTCCGAAAGAGAACGAGCGTGACCTTGAGGAGATCCCGGCAAACGTCAAACAAGACCTTGAAATTTATCCGGTTCGCTGGATTGACGAGGTGCTGGAATTGGCGTTGCAGGACAATCCACAGGGGTTTGAGCGCGTTTCTGTCGTGTAAATGTTGATGCGCCGCAAATTTGGCGCATTCGGCGGGTGGTTAAGGCTTGCATGCGCCCGATAACGGAAGTAGCCTTGACCACCGATCGGGTACTCGTGATGAGTCGCAATGCGTTGTGTGGCGCGGGTTTGCGCCAGATTGTCACTTGCAACTGATCAGGAGGCTTGCTATAAAACCTCCACTTGTTGTGGCCAGGGAAATCAGCGCCGCAGCGGTGTTTGATAAAAGGGGAATATAAGAGTGAATAAATCTCAACTGATTGACAAGATTGCAGACGGTGCCGATATCTCCAAAGCTGCCGCTGGCCGTGCGTTGGATGCCTTCATTGATGCTGTTGGTGAAGCGCTGAAAGAGGGTGACCAGGTTGCTCTGGTTGGTTTCGGTACTTTCGCTGTACGCGAGCGTGCTGCCCGTTCAGGCCGTAACCCGCAGACTGGCGCGACCATCGAAATCGCTGCTGGTAAAGTTCCTGCCTTCAAAGCCGGTAAGGCCCTGAAAGACGCTGTTAACTAAGCCGGTCGCTGATATCCGTCGGCTACCGTCCTTGGTCGCAGACCAGACAAGTTAGAGAGTCTTCTCTCATACTGATTGACCAAGGCGCATCGCAATCGGTGCGCCTTTTTATTGTTTACGCCCATCGAGTTCGGGAGCATAAGTACAAACATGATGTTGGATAAACTACGCGAAGGGGCGCAGGGCAAGGTAGCCAAGGTTATCTTGGGCCTGATCATCCTCTCCTTTGCCTTGGCTGGTGTAGGTAGTTACCTGAACGGCCCGGCCCGTACCGCCCCCGCCACCGTCAATGGCACCGAGATCAGTGCTGCGGCACTGGAAAATGCCTACCGTAACGAGCGCGCCCGCATGGAATCCCAGATGGGAGAGGCATTCAGCCAGTTGGCCGCGAACCCCGATTACATGAAACAGTTCCGCCGTGGCGTACTGGATCGCCTGATCGATCAGGCGCTGCTGGACAGCAAGGCCCGTGAACTGGGTCTGCGCATCAGTGACGAACAGATCAAGCAAGCCATCGTGGCCATGCCGGAGTTTGCCGAGAACGGCAAGTTCAACAATGACCGCTATCTGCAGCTGATCCGTCGTGCCGGCATGACTCCCGAAATGTTCCGTGACTCCCTGCGTCAGGACATGGTGCGTCAACAGTTGATGAGCGCCCTGCTGGGCACCGAATTCTCCCTCAAGGGCGAAGCGGAGCAGCTCGACAAGCTCTACAACCAGACTCGCGATCTGCGTCTGGTGCGTCTGGCTGCCGCCAACTACATGGCTGACGTTCAGGTCTCCGACAACGAGCTTGAGCAGTACTACAAGACCAATGGCGCCCGTTTCATGAACGACGAGCAGGTCAAGGTCGACTATCTGCTGCTGGACGCCGCCAACCTCGCTAAGGATATCAAGGTCACCGAGCAGGATGCCCAGGATTACTACGATCAGCACCAGGATCTGTTCCAGCGTGCCGAGCGTCGCCATGTGGCTCATATCCTGATCCCGTTTGGCAAGGACGAGAAAGCGGCCGAGCAGAAAGCAGAAGCCGTGCTGGCCAAAGCCAAGGCAGGTGATGATTTCGCTGCGCTGGCCAAGGCTGACTCTTCCGATACCTTCTCTGCCAAAAAAGGCGGCGAGCTGGACTGGTTTGAGAAAGGGGTGATGGATCCGGCCTTCGAGAAAGCCGCGTTCGCCTTGAACAAGGCTGGCGATCTCTCCGGCGTGGTGAAGAGCCCGTTCGGTTTCCACATCATCAAGCTGCTGGGGGTTGAAGCAGCCCAGACCAAGCCGTTTGCCGATGTGAAAGAAGAGACCATCACTCGTCTGCAAGCTGACAAGGCCAAGGAGAAGTTCTTCGCCGAGCAGCAGAAGATGGCTGACAACAGCTTCGAAAACCCGGACTCGCTGGATCTGACCGCTGACGCCATGGGGATGAAGGTTCAATCTTCCGATTTCTTCACCCAAGCGACTGCTCCGGCTCCGCTGAACGATCCCAAGGTGCTCTCTGTTGCGTTCTCCGAACAGCTGCGCGATGACAATACCAACTCCGACGTGATCGAGCTGGCTGACGGCAAGGCGCTGGTGCT
The DNA here is from genome assembly GCF_963878965.1 of Aeromonas sp. HMWF015. Classification (NCBI taxonomy): domain Bacteria; kingdom Pseudomonadati; phylum Pseudomonadota; class Gammaproteobacteria; order Aeromonadales; family Aeromonadaceae; genus Aeromonas; species Aeromonas sp. HMWF015. Next base: position 6,129 of record NZ_CAWNZT010000270.1, read on the forward strand.
GCACATCACTGGTCACAAGCCCAAAGCGGTCAAGCCGCTGGCCGAGGTGAAAGAGCAGGTGATTGCCACCATCAAGCATGACAAGGCTAGCGAAGTGGCCCGTGGCAAGGCCCAGGGCCTGCTGGACAAGCTGAAAGTCGGTGAGAGCATCACCGCCGATCTGACTGCACTCGGTCTGAAAGTGGAGACCCACAAAGGGGTTGCCCGCTTCGATCGCGAGCTGGATCAGAACCTGATTGCCCAGGCGTTCACGCTGCCCCATCCGATCGACGGCAAGCCGAGTGTGGCTCTGGTTGCCGAGACCAATGGTGACCGCGTTGTGGTTGCGCTGGACAAGGTCAACGTCCCTGCCGCTGCATCCGGTATGGCCGCCATGCTGCAAGCTCAGCTGGGTCAGGGCAAAGCCCAGGTGGATTACAAGTCTCTGATCGACGAGTTGCGCAAAGCAGCCAAGATCGAGTACTTCACCAGTGTGGAAGCGACCGTCGAGTAATCGGCACTGCGCAATCCATTGAAAACGGCTCCTTGATGGAGCCGTTTTTTTATCTGTGGGCAAGAGGGGGGATACTCAAGCTCTGCTCTCTGCTCTCTGCTCTCTGGCGTGTAGTCACCCACTGCTATACGCCATCTCAGTCGTCTAAATACGGAATATAAAAAAACCGGCACCTGAGTGCCGGTTTTGCATTGCGCACTTGCGCAGGAGCGGGGTTACACCACGCCCTGGGTGCGCAGGTAATCCTCATAGGTGCCGCCAAAGTCGCGGATACCATCTTCGCTCAGCTCCAGGATGCGGGTCGCCAGAGAGGAGACGAATTCGCGGTCGTGGGAGACGAAGATCAGGGTGCCCTTGTACATCTCGAGTGCCAGGTTCAAGGATTCGATAGATTCCATGTCCAGGTGGTTGGTCGGCTCATCCATGATCAGGATGTTGGGGCGCTGCATCATCAGCTTGCCAAACAGCATGCGGCCCTGTTCACCACCGGAGAGCACCTTGACCGGCTTCTTGATGTCGTCCTGGGAGAAGAGCAGACGACCCAATACTGAGCGCACAGCCTGCTCGTCTTCGTTATCCTGTTTCCACTGGGCCATCCAGTCGAACACGTTGAGGTCGGTGTCGAAATCTTCGGCGTGATCCTGAGCGTAGTAACCGATCTGGGCGTTCTCAGACCACTTGATGGTACCGGTATCCGGTGCCAGATCCCCGACCAGCGTCTTGATCAGGGTCGATTTACCGATACCGTTGGTACCCAGAATAGCGACCTTCTCACCCACTTCCAGCATCATGTTGAGGCCCTTGAACAGGGGCGCCTCACCATAACCTTTGGACAGGCCTTCGATCTCCAGAATGTTGCGGTAGAGCTTCTTCTCCTGCTCGAAGCGGATGAAGGGGTTCTGACGGCTGGAGACCTTCACTTCCTCAATCTTGATCTTGTCGATCTGCTTGAGACGAGAGGTCGCCTGGCTGGATTTGGAGGCGTTGGCACTGAAACGGGAGACGAAGGATTGCAGATCGGCGATCTGGGCCTTCTTCTTGGCGTTGTCGGCCAGCAGACGCTCGCGCGCCTGAGTGGCGGCCAGCATGTAGTCATCGTAGTTGCCCGGGTAGACGCGCAGCTCGCCGTAGTCCAGATCCGCCATGTGGGTACAAACGGAGTTCAGGAAGTGACGGTCGTGAGAGATGATGATCATGGTGCTTTCACGTTCGTTGAGCACCTGCTCCAGCCAGCGAATGGTGTTGATATCCAGGTTGTTGGTCGGTTCGTCCAGCAGCAGGATGTCGGGGTTGGAGAACAGCGCCTGTGCCAGCAGCACACGCAGTTTCCAGCCCGGGGCCACTTCGCTCATCGGGCCGTTGTGCTGCTCGATGGGAATACCGGCACCCAGCAGCAGTTCACCTGCGCGAGATTCGGCGGTATAGCCGTCATACTCGGCGACCAGACCTTCCAGCTCGGCAGCCTTCATGTAGTCATCGTCGGTGGCTTCGAGGTTGGCGTAGATGGCATCGCGCTCGGCGATGGCCGCCCACAGCTCGGTGTGACCCATCATGACCACGTCCAGTACGCGCATATCTTCGTAGGCGAACTGATCCTGACGCAGCTTACCGATGCGCTCGTTGACGTCCAGGCTCACATTACCGCCAGTGGGCTCCAGATCACCGCCGAGGATCTTCATAAAGGTGGACTTGCCACAGCCGTTGGCGCCGATAAGGCCATAGCGGTTGCCGCCGCCAAACTTGACGTTGATGTTCTCAAACAGCGGCTTGGCGCCGAACTGCATGGTGATGTTGTTGCTACTAAGCATAGTGTGTTAAAAAATTCCTTAATTATCAGCGCATTATTGCACTGGTTGAAAATTCGGGGGCGCTATTGGGGCAAATGCCCATTTTTTTGCATCGAACTCCAGATAGAATCGACCTCACTTCGGCTGGCCGATTCGATCCATTTTCCATAGACCTCTTGCAACATTCTTGCAGAGTTGTGACCCATCTGTTCAGCTATGAACGCAAGGTTTCCGTGAGCGGTGATGTTCCAACTGGCATAAGTATGCCTAAGTTGGTAGGCCCGGCGATAACGAACCCCAGACTTCTTGATTGCTGCCTGCCATGGGGCCACCAGGAAAACACCAGAGTAAAAAGGTGGCCTGTCCGGCACAACTTTGGTTGGTCGGAAGACTGGGCGCAATGTTTGGCGCACGATCATGCCACCTGGTAGGTGCATGTCAATCTCTGCGTCCAAAAGTGCCCCAGTTATCTTGAATTGATCCTGCAGCGCGTTCAGTGCAGGGGGCAAAAGATGAACTGTTCTTGTCCTGTTTGTCTTCGGTAGCTTGAATTGCATCTTTTGCTGAGTAAGGTTTCGGCGCACGTGCAGGATCTTCTTTTCAAAATCGATGTCACCCCAGCTTAATGCCCTCAGCTCACCGGGCCGGAGCCCGGTGTAGGCAAGGACCAGCAATATGTTCTTAAATTGCCGATTCGTTGTGACCTCGATTAGCTTTTGGAACTCCCAGTGCTCGAAAGGATCTGCGCTCTTTTCGCTGTTCAGCCTAGCAGCGGCCACTCGCACGTCGAATGCTCGCTCAACAAGCTCATTTCGCGCAGCCCATTTCAGCAGGTTTCCGATATGGCCAAGATAGGTTCTCACTGTTCTTGGCCGGCAATCGATGAGCAGTTGGTTGCGCAGTCTTTCAATATGCATTGGCAGCATGTCAGCTATTGGCATATCGCGGCCGAGAAACTCGGTCATCCTTTTGAACGCGCTGCTATATGAGCGCTTTGTCGATATGCCTATGGTTGGCCCTGCGCTCTCAACAAAGGCAACTGCAGCCTCAGCCAGTGTCATTCTGGTGGTTGTACGCACCCCCAGGCGGGCCAACGCCTTGGAGTTGGGGAAGTGTTTTGCATAGTCAAAGTTACCAAGGGCGATTTCATGTTTGATCGCAGCGAGTTTGTTCGCTGCGAATTTGACGTTTACCTTCGTGATGGGGACATCCAATGTTTCTCTGCACCGGCGCCCCTTGTAGCTGAAGCAGATCCGAATCTTGTTGCCATGCAACTCGACCCCGGTAAGCCCCGCTATCAGCGAGGCGTGGTTTTCTATTGTGCTGACTCTACCCACTTGTCGTACTCCTCGATGCTGTAGCGAACCTGACCATCAGGACCATATTTCCAGATTATTCCTTCGGGCCATTCCCCCTTAAGGCGGCGCCCCTCTGCTGCCTTTTCGGTCATACCTGTCAGCGCTTCAAAAAGACGTGGCCTTACCCATCTTGCGCACGGATAGATGTAATTCCTTTGCATGTGGTCCTCGCGATTAGAAGAGACTCAAGCCGGTGACGCCCGAGTTTGTTGTAGTAGAAGGTCTGCACTTGCTTGCGCGAGTGAACCGCTTGGTCAAGGCGGTACTCTCCAAGTTCAGGGATCTTCAGATTGTGTTGGTTGGCCAGCCTGCCGATGGCTTGGGCGCTCACCCCCAGTTCTTTGCCAATCTCTGTAGCACTCCAGAGTTGGCCGCTAATCGTGGGCGCTTCGATAGGCAGATCGAAGTGGGCCAGGATACGGCTGATCTCTGCGAGCTTTGCTGAGCGGGAAAGAGTAGGGGAGATAACGGTGTTTACCAGGTCATCCAGTAGCCGGCTGTCTTGGTCGATCAGTTGTAGTTGATGCATGGCGTGGCCCTCCTGTCAGAAGGATGGAGCGCCGGTTGGGG
>NZ_CAWNZT010000271.1:0-2176 GCF_963878965.1 Aeromonas sp. HMWF015
TTTGCCGACCCCGAGGCCGCCGTCGCCGAGCTGGCCGACGGCATCGATGCTCCCAAGCAGCCTTCACCCGCGTTTCGTATTGCCCTCGAACAGCTGCTCGACGAGCAGACCGAATTCGTCCCCTTCTCGGTCACCGTGACCCAGATGCTGGTCAAGCAGCTGGTGGAGCACGCCCTCGATGAGCAAGGGGTGCTGCTGTTTGCCAAATACAATTATGTCGGGGTCGATTATCTGCTGATTGCCCTGCTGGAGGGCAAGGAGAGCGTCACCGTCAGCGAAGCGCTGGAATTGCGCCATATCCAGTATCTGGATATCGGCAAACTCAATCTGGTGGCCCGCATTGATTTGACCGAATGGAAAACTCAGGCCGATTCACGCCGCTATATCACCTTCAGCAAGGGGCGCATTGGTCGCAAACTGGGCGATTTCTTTATGGATCTGCTGGGTGCCCGCGAGGGCATGGATGCCAAGGTACAAAATAAAGGCTTGCTACAGGCGGTCGAAGATTATTGCGACAGTCGTCAGCTCGAACCGACCGAACGCAATGACTATAAAAAGCAGGTCTTCAAATATTGCACCGAACAGGCGAGCGCCGGTGAAGAGATCGAAATCAAGGAGCTGTCTGCAGAATTGCCTGGTGACGGTGACCTCGATTTTTACAGCTTTATTGGTCAGGAGTATGAGCTGGAAGAGCGCTTCCCGGCGGATCGCTCTACCCTGCGTGGTTTGACCAAGTTTGTTGGCTCCGGCGGCGGCCTGACTTTGAGCTTTGAGCAGAAGCTGTTGAACAGCCGGATCTTTTACGACCCCCAGACCGACACCCTGACCATCAAGGGTGTGCCGCCCAATCTCAAGGATCAGCTGCTGCGCCAGCCGTAGTCATGCTCCCGAGTGTGATCAACTCGTCATTTCTGGCAAAAAGAGACTCCGCCCCGGCGGGGTCTCTTTTTTTATCGCGCCTGGGCAGACCTCGAAACTGGCGCGGTACTTTGTTAACAAATCAAACAAAATAAACCATCTGAAAGGGTTTTCATTGAGGTGAAAACCCTTTCACTCATGAAATTTTATTTCATTTTGGTAATTATTATTCTGTGGTTGTCTGGAATTAAGCCGATAAATGGCCGTAATTCCCTGAAATAAGAAAATGTTTTCAAAACTTTCTGGAAGGAAATACGTAATTGCATTTCAAAAATGCGAGTTGCGTCATGTGAGCCGTTTGCCGCTTGGGATAATATTCATCTCGCACACAATGCTCTTACAGCGCGGAACTAATACAAGGAAAGGCTCATGAAAAAGAAATTGCTGTCATCCCTGATCGGTCTGGCCACTCTTGGCGTCGCTTGCTCTGCTACTGCTGCCATCGATGAAGGCCAGCTGACCATCTGGATCAACGGTGACAAGGGATACAACGGTCTGGCTGAAGTGGGTAAGAAGTTTGAAGCAGAAACCGGCATCAAGGTTACTGTGGCTCACCCGGATCAGGTTGAAGTAAAATTCCAGCAAGCCGCCGCCACTGGCAACGGCCCGGACATCTTCTTCTGGGCTCACGACCGTTACGGTGAGTGGGTCAAAGCCGGTTTGCTGGTTCCGGTAACGCCGAACGCTGCCACCAAAGGCAAATTTGAACAGCTGGCATGGGATGCCATGACTGTTGATGGCAAAACCTATGGCTACCCGGTTGCCATGGAAGCGGTCAGCCTGATCTATAACAAGGACCTGCTGCCTGAGCCGCCGAAAACCTTCGAAGAGATCGCCAAGATTGACGAGACTCTGAAGAAAAACGGCAAGCGCGCCATCATGTGGGCTTATGACACCCCGTACTTCAGCTATCCGCTGGTGGCTGCCAACGGTGGTTACGCCTTCAAGAAAACCGCTACCGGTTATGACGTCAAAGATACCGGCGTGAACAACGCAGGTGCCAAGATGGGCGTGGGCTACATCTCCGAGATGATCAAGTCCGGTCACCTGGAAAAAGGCATCGACTACGGTGTGATGGACGCCAAGTTCAACAAGGGCGAAGTGGCCATGATGATCAACGGTCCTTGGGCCTGGAGCAACCTGGACAAGAGCGGCATCAAGTACGGCGTAGCGCCGCTGCCGACCCTGAACGGCAAGCCGGCCAAAGCCTTCGTTGGCGTACTGGGTGCCACCATCAACGCCGCCAGCCCGAACAAGG
>NZ_CAWNZT010000271.1:2186-15721 GCF_963878965.1 Aeromonas sp. HMWF015
CCTGCTGACCGATGCCGGTCTGGCGCCGGTTAACGCCGACAAGCCGCTGGGTGCCGTTGCGCTGAAATCCTTCCAGAAGACCCTGGAATCCGATCCGCACATCAAGGCCACCATGCTGAACGCCCAGGCTGGCGAGCCGATGCCATCCGTTCCCGAGATGAGCCGTTTCTGGTCTTCCTTCGAAACTGCCCTCAAGAACGTGACCTCCGGTCGTCAGGGTGTTGACGAAGCTCTGGATACCGCTGCCAAGCGTATCGTTCAGTAAGCACGCACTATCCGGGAGGCCGTCATGGCCTCCCACTCTCTCAAATCTCTCTTGGCGTTATAAAGGTTAATTGGCATGGAAGTAGTACCTTCTGTTGAGTCCTATGCCGGTCCGAAGGATAAGCACACCTGGCTTAAGTGGACCATAGCGGCCCTGGTTGCCATCCTCAACGGCTACGCAGCCGTGATGATGTACGCCTGTGGCGAGTGGGTATTCGCGCTGCTGGATCTGGTGGTGGTTTCCGTCGGTCTGTATGTCTTCATGAACAAGAAGACCTATGCCCATCGCTACATCTTTCCGGGTGTTGCGGGCATGGTTGTGTTTATCATCTTCCCTCTTGCCTACACCATTGGCATTGCCTTCACCAACTATTCGGGGTCCAACTTGCTCTCCGTGGAGCAGGCGCGGGACTACCACCTGAAGAAAACCTACAAGGTGGCGGGCGGTGAATTCGATTTTACCCTGCTGGGTGGCGACAATGGCCAGTTCCAGCTGCTGCTGACACAGGATGATCAATCCTTTATCAGCCAACCTGTTTCCCTGATGACCAACAAGGCCCGTGAGCTGGCGTCCCGCGAGGGCCGTGTGCAGAACACCCAGCAAGTGGTCGAGCTGCAGCCCTTCACTGGCGAAGCTGCCAGCAAGGCCGCACCGATCCGCGCCATTGTTGAGCATCGTACTCATCTGAGTGACCTTGATCTGGTACTGCCGGATGGCGGTACCCACCTGACCCTGAGCAGTCTGCGCAAGTTTGCCGCCCAGAAGCAGCACTACACCCGTCTGATGGATGGTGCCGTGCTCAAGTCCGGCGTGGTGATCAAAGACAGCAACCTGCTGCGTGATACCCAGAATGGCGAGCTGATGCTGCCCAATGGCGAGACCGGCTTCTATCAGTACATCGACGAACAGGGTCAGTTTGTCGGCAAGGGTATTGCTCCGGGCTTTGTGGTGAGCGTCGGTTGGAAGAACTTCGCGCGCATCGTCACCGATCCGGGCATCCAGTCACCCTTCCTGCAGATCTTCATCTGGACCGTGATCTTCTCAACCTGCTCCGTCGCTTTCACCTTGGCTATCGGCATGGTGCTGGCCTGTCTGGTGCAGTGGGAAGAGCTCAAGGGGCGCGGTTTCTATCGGGTCATGTTGATCCTGCCCTATGCGATCCCGGCGTTTATCTCCATCCTGGTGTTCAAGGGGTTGTTCAACCAGAACTTCGGTGAGATCAACATGTTCCTGGAAGCGGCGTTTGGCATCAAGCCGGACTGGTATACCAACCCCTTCCTGGCCAAGGTGATGATCCTGATTGTCAACACCTGGCTCGGCTACCCCTACATGATGATCCTCTGCATGGGCCTGCTCAAAGCCATTCCGGAAGATCTCTATGAAGCGTCCGCCATGGACGGTGCCGGCCCGGTACAGAACTTCTTCAAGATCACCGTGCCGCTGCTGATGAAGCCGCTGACACCGCTGTTGATTGCCTCGTTCGCCTTCAACTTCAACAACTTCGTGCTTATCCAGTTGTTGACCAACGGTGCGCCCGACATCATCGGCGCCAGCACCCCGGCCGGTACCACCGACTTGCTGGTGAGTTATACCTACCGGATTGCGTTCCAGGGATCGGGTGGTCAGGACTACGGTCTGGCCAGTGCCATCGCCACAGCTATCTTCCTCATCGTAGGTGCGCTGGCGCTGCTCAACCTGAAATTGTCCAAAGCCGACAAGCAGCTGTAAGGAGGCTTCAACATGGCAATCGTACAACCCAAATCAGTCAAATACCGGGTGTGGGCAACCCACCTGGTCATGTGGGGCTTCCTGGCGCTGATCATCTTCCCGTTGATCATGGTTATCGCCATCTCGTTCCGTAACGGTAACTTCGCGGTAGGGGAGATCATCCCCTCCAATCCGACGCTGGATCACTGGAAGCTGGCGCTGGGCATGTCCATCACCAACGCCGACGGCAGCATCACGCCGCCGCCGTTCCCGGTGCTGACCTGGTTGTGGAACTCCATCAAGATCGCCGGCATCACTGCCCTGATGATCGTGACGCTCTCCACCACTTGTGCTTACGCATTTGCCCGCCTGCGTTTTCGTGGCAAGTCCACCATCCTGCAGGGCATGCTGATTTTCCAGATGTTCCCGGCAGTGTTGGCGCTGGTAGCTATCTACGCGCTCTTTAACAAGATTGGTGACTACATCCCTTGGCTCGGTCTCAACACCCACGGTGGCCTGATCCTGGCGTACATGGGCGGTATCGCCCTCCACGTCTGGACCATCAAGGGCTACTTCGAGACCATCGACTCCTCCCTGGAGGAGGCGGCGGCCATCGACGGTGCGACCCCGTGGCAGGCATTCCGTCTGATCCTGTTGCCCCTGTCGGTGCCCATCCTGGCGGTAGTGTTTATTCTGGCCTTTATCGGTTCCATTACCGAGGTGCCCATGGCCTCCATCCTGCTGCAGGATGTGAACAATCTGACCCTGGCGGTCGGGGCCCAGCAGTACCTCTATCCGCAGAACTATCTGTGGGGTGATTTCGCGGCGGCCGCAGTGCTCTCCGGTTTCCCCATCACTGTGGTCTTCCTGCTGGCACAGCGCTGGTTGGTTGGCGGTCTGACTGCTGGTGGTGTGAAAGGTTAAGTTTATGGCCGGGGGAGCAGACTCCCCCCGCTATCACGATTTGCAAAGATTCAAGAGCGGAGCTCGTCATGGCTGAAGTAGTACTCAACAACGTTCGCAAAAATTACGATCCGGCTGTTCACAAGGACACCCTGCGCAACATCAACCTCTCCATCAAGGAGGGCGAATTCATCGTCTTCGTCGGCCCGTCCGGCTGCGGTAAATCCACCCTGCTGCGGATGATCGCGGGTCTGGAAGATATCACCAGCGGTGAGCTGACCATCGGCGGTCGCTACATGAACGACGTGCCGCCGGTAGAACGCAACGTCGGCATGGTGTTCCAGTCCTACGCCCTTTATCCGCACATGAACATCTACGAGAACATGGCCTTTGGTCTGAAGCTCAAGAAGATGGACAAAGAGAGCATCCACAAGCGGGTGATGCGCGCCGCCGAGATCCTGGGTCTTGAGCCGCTGCTGGACAGAAAGCCCAAGGCGCTCTCCGGTGGTCAGCGTCAGCGGGTCGCCATCGGTCGCTCCATCGTGCAGCAGCCGCAGGTGTTCCTGTTTGACGAACCGCTCTCCAACTTGGATGCCGCGCTGCGGGTCAAGATGCGGATCGAGATCGCCAAGCTGCACAAGGAGCTCAACTCCACCATCATCTACGTGACCCACGATCAGGTGGAAGCGATGACCCTGGCCGACAAGATTGTTGTGCTGAGCCCGCTCAAGGCCGAAGCTGCCACCAACCTGGAACAGTTCGGTTCACCGCTGGATCTCTACCACAACCCGGACAACAAGTTCGTGGCGGGCTTTATCGGCTCTCCCAAGATGAACTTCCTGGCGGGCGAGTTGCTGGAGATTGGCGAGCAGGAGTGCCTGGTCAAGCTGACCTCTGGCGATACCGTACGGGCTCGGGTCGATGCCCGCAGTGGCGCTGTGGGTGACAAGGTGGAGCTGGGTATTCGCCCCGAGCACCTGATGCCGCTGGATCACCCCCATGCGCACAGCAAGGTGAGCGGGATCGTGCAGGTGGCCGAGCACCTGGGCGCCGAGTCCTTCGTTTATATGGATGTGGATGGTCACGACTTTACCGTCAAGGCTACCTCGGATGTGGATGTGGCGACCGGTCAGACCTACAGCGTGGGTATCCCGGCCGAAGCCTGCTACCTGTTCGATGCCAAGGAGCAGGCGTTCCCCCGTACCGCCAAATATATCCGTACCTGATTTTTTTTGTGCCGGTTTTCCTTTCTTAATAATCAATGCCTTTTTGCCGGTCGTCAGACCGGCTTTTTATTGCCTGCGATTTGAACATGCAGATAGGCAAGGTAACCCGGTTCAAGCCTCGAGTTCGGCGGTAATATCGGGTACAAAGGTCTGGCTGGTCAGCGGTGGGCGCTCATACCCCTCTGTCTTGATGGGGGGGAGCTTGATGGGCTCGTAATGGATCGCCTCGTAGGGCACCTTGCCCAGCAGGTGAGCGATGCAGTTGAGGCGGGCACGGCGCTTGTCGTCCGCCTCCACCACGAACCAGGGGCAATCCTCGGTGTCGGTGTAGGTGAACATGTCATCCTTGGCGCGGGAGTATTCGACCCAGCGCGAGCGGGATTGCAAGTCCATCGGGCTGAACTTCCAGCGCTTGATGGGGGTGTTGATCCGCTCTTTAAAGCGCTTCTCCTGCTCCTCGTCGCTGACCGAGAACCAGTATTTGATCACCGTGATGCCGGAGCGGATCAGCATCCGCTCAAACTCGGGGCAGGCGCGCAGAAACTCGCGATACTCGGCATCGCTGCAAAATCCCATCACCCGCTCGACTCCGGCCCGGTTGTACCAGGAGCGGTCAAACAGCACCATCTCGCCAGCGGCGGGCAGGTGGGACACATAACGCTGAAAGTACCACTGGGAGCGCTCCCGATCGGAGGGGGCGGGCAGCGCCGTGACCCGGCAGACCCGGGGGTTGAGCGGCTCGGTGATCGCCTTGATGACGCCTCCTTTACCGGCGGCGTCCCGTCCCTCGAACAGTACCACTACCTTTAACCCCTCCTGCTTGACCCACTCCTGCAGCTTGACCAGTTCCTCCTGCAGATGGGCAAGGTGGTGCTCGTAGCACTTCTTGTCCAGACGCGGCCGCTTCTTGCTCTTCTCCTTCGCCATGGGCTTCTCCTTTTGGCATCCTTTCATGGGTGACTTCTTTGAGTCACTGTCAGCTTGCACCAGGGAGGCATCACCTGCCAAGGGGGACGTGATACACTGCCCGCCCATCGCTGGCAACAGGAGATAACATGAAGCATTTTATGGAGATAGCGGGCCGCCGGATGGCCTATCTGGACGAAGGGCAAGGGCCGGTACTGCTGTTTGGTCACAGCTATCTGTGGGACAGCGCCATGTGGGCGCCGCAAATCGAGGCGCTCAAGGGCAGCTATCGCTGCATCGTTCCCGAGCTGTGGGGCCACGGCGATTCCGACCTGCTCCCCGAAGGTGGCTGCACCCTGGCGACTCTGGCGCGGGATCACCTGGCGCTGCTCGATGCCCTCGGGGTTGACGAGTTCGTACTGGTAGGCCTCTCCATCGGCGGCATGTGGGGTGTGGAGCTGGCGCGCATGGTGCCAAACCGCCTTAAGGGGCTGGTGCTGATGGACAGTTTTGTCGGCCTCGAGCCGCAGATCACCTGCGAGCGCTACCTCGGCATGTTGGCGATGATCGAACAGCTCGGCACCGTGCCGGAGCCCATCATCGAACAGGTGGCGCCTATCTTCTTTGCCAACCAGCCCGATGCCGACTTGCTGGCCGATTTCAAGGCGCGTCTGGCCGCCTGGCCAAACGAGAAGATTGCCGCCATGGTGGCGGTGGGCCGCAGCTTTGTGACCCGCGAAGATCGTATCGAGTGGCTGGAGGAGATCACCACTCCCGCACTGGTGATGACCGGCTGCGAGGACAAGGCCCGTCCGGTGCTGGAGGGCTATCTGATGGCCGAGGTGCTGGGTTGCCCGTTCAGGGAGATCCCGATGGCTGGCCACATCTCGTCGCTGGAAAATCCGGCCTTCGTCAATCAGCAGCTGACCGAGTTTCTGGCGGCGCTGTAAGCCTGAATTGGCAGCTTGAGCAGGCTGTACGACCAGCCTGATGGTCGTGGAAAAGGGAGCCGAGGGCTCCCTTTTGTTTGGTCGTGTCTCACGGTTCAAGATTCATAACCGTTACCAGATATAGCCCAGCGCAAAACCCGCATAGAGCTCGCCGTCGTGCTGGACGATGGGGCTGTTTTTGATGTCCCGATCATACCATTCGTAGTTCATGGCAAACATGCCAATCCAGTTGGGGCTGAAGCGGTAACTGGTGATGAGGGCCGTCATCGGGGAGAGGGTGGTACCGGTATCCCAAGCAGGCCGCTGGGCGGTTGCCTCGCTCTCGGAGATGCCGCCGAAGTAGTAGTTGGCCATCTTGTCGCTGCGCAGCATCAGCCCCATCCCCGGCATGATCAGCAGGTTGTCACGCAGGATGGGGAAATCGGCCCACAGCAGCAGCTCCTGTCCCTTGCTGCGGCCGGTGACATCGCTGTTGGCACGCACGGTCAGCAGGGCGTAGGGGGTGATGATGTTGCCACCGATCCCGCCTTCCAGCTGCCATTTTCGCTGCTCCATGCCAGTAAAGGCCGGAGAGTCCTCGGGATCCAGATTGCCAAAACGGACTCTGCCATAGCCGTAGAGGGCCACGTTCTCATCCTTGTGGAAGTAGTAGCGGGCCCGATCCCCCAGAAACATGAACTGGTCGCCAAAATAGATAAAGCCCGGGATGGCGTAGAGGGCGTTGTCCTGCGCTTCATAACGGGCCTGTCCCCCGATGAGCGCTGCACCGGCGACAAAGCCCTGTGGCACAGGGCTGGTGGGACTGTCGCTGGTGAGCAGATCCATGGCGCCAAGATCGATATCGGCGCGGACGGACATGGCGGCAGCGAGGAGCAGGGCCGTCAGCCCTGCCGCTCTGATTTGACGAAAAAAGGTCATGGACACTCCGTTGTCACGATTGCAGGGGAAGCAGGTTATTTTGCGGCACCGGGCATCTCTTCACGTTTTGGCCAGGCATTGATCACCGCCTTGACCAGGGTGGCGAGGGGAATGGCGAAGAAGACTCCCCAGAATCCCCACAAGCCGCCGAAGACCAGCACGGCGATGATGATGGCCACCGGATGGAGGTTGACCGCTTCCGAGAAAAGCACCGGCACCAGCAGGTTGCCATCGAGGGCCTGAATGACCAGATAGGCCACCATCAGCCAGGCAAACTCCGGGGTGAGCCCCCACTGGAACAGGGCGACCATGGCGACCGGAACCGTCACCACGGCAGCGCCGATATAAGGGATCAGCACCGAGAAGCCGACCGCGACCGCCAGTAGCACCGAGTAGCGCAATCCCATCAGGGCGAAGGGAACATAGGTGGCGATGCCGACGATGAGGATCTCGATCACCTTGCCGCGGATGTAGTTGATGATCTGGTTGTTCATCTCCACCCACACCCGGTTGACCAGGGTGCGGTTGCGCGGCAGGAAGCGGCGCAGGCTGCCCATCAGTACCCGCTTGTCTTTGAGCATAAAGAAGACCATTAGCGGTACCAGAATGAGGTAGATCATGATGGCGACCACGTTGACCAGCGAACTGAGGGAGGCGCTCACCAGATGCTCGCCGCCACTGAGGATGCGCTGGCGAATATTGTCGATGACGGTCTCCACCAGACTGACGTCGATGAGCTCGGGGTATTTGTCAGGCAGGGTGCGCACATAATCCTGAGCGTGGGTCAGCATGGCCGGCGCCTCTTTGGCCAGATTGATCCCCTGACTCACCAGCGTCGGGATAAGACCCAGCAAGGAGGCGACTGCTACCGCAATAAAGAGGATCAGAATGACGCTGGTGGCCAGGGTGCGCGACAGCCCTGCTTTTTGCAGCCGGGCGACCGGCCACTCCAGCAGATAGGCCATCACCAGCGCCACCAGCAGGGGGGCCAGCAGATCACCAAACAGCCAGATGATGGTGAAGCAGAACACCAGCAACAGGAAAAGGGTAACGGCATCGGGATCGGAAAAACGGGTCTGATACCAGCGCTTCAATACTTCTAACATGACTGCATCCTTACATCACTGGGGCTCAAGATGGCTGTTTCGCCCCGACAACCAACTGCAAAGAGAGGGTATTGTCCGGTTGTTGCTGCATCTCGACATGGTGGCCCTGACGGTGCAGATAGGCCGGAATATCCTGCCGGGAGCCCGCATCGGCCAGCCGGATGGTGACGGTTTGACCGCTTTTGGCCCCCCTTAACCAAAGCTTGAGCCGGATCAGCGGCTCGGGGCAGCGCCAGGGGGTCAGGTCGAGAATTTCCATGGGGGCTCCATCAGGCAGGTGGCCGCTATTATGGCCGTGATAAGAGCATGAAACAACGCTTGTAGCCCTTGATGGGCAAGGGTATTCTGCCGAGGCCCTTTCTGATGGAGATAGAGATAACGTGGCACGTTTTTCCCCCCTGATGGCATCGCTTCCCCTGCTGGCTTCCCTGATGGGCGCCACGTTTCATGCCGAGGCCAACAATCAGCTTCCCGACATCGGCACGGCCGGGGTTGCTGCCCTGCCCATCGAGCAGGAAGTGCGTTACGGCAACGCTTTTATGCGCTTTGCCCGTGCGGGTCTGCCGATCATCGATGATCCGGTGCTGAGCCAGTACATTGACGATCTGGGTCAGCGACTGCTGACCAACGCCGATGGGGTGCGTTTCCCGTTTACCTTCTTCCTCATCAATGATCCCACCATCAACGCGGCCGCCTTCCTCGGCGGGCGAGTCAAGGTGCACACCGGCCTCTTCCTCTACGCCGACAGCGAGAGCGAGCTGGCCTCGGTACTGGCCCACGAAATCACCCACGTGACCCAGCGCCATATCGCCCGTTATATGGAGGCGCAGGCGAGCAGCTCGGCGGTGACCCTGGCCGGTCTGGTGGGATCCATCGCACTGGCGGTGATCAACCCGACTGCCGGTATCGCCGCGCTGCAAACCACGCTGGGCCTCTCCATGCAGTCTGCCATCAACTACACCCGCGACAACGAATACGAAGCGGACCGGATCGGCATGAAGACCCTCTACGATGCCGGTTTCGATCCCATGGGGATGGCCAACTTCTTCCAGAAACTGGCTGCCGAGTATCGCTATGCCAGCAAGCCGCCGGAAATGTTGCTGACTCACCCGCTGCCGGAGACCCGGATCAGCGAGGCCCGCGCCCGAGCAGGCAGCTATGGCCGCCGCGACTTGCCGCCCAGCCTCGATTTCTGGCTGGCCAAGGTGCGGATTCAGGTGCGTTTTGGTACCGATACCCCGCAGGGGCTGCTGAGCTACTTCGATAGCCGGATCCAGAAGGGGGATTATCCGCTCAAGGATGCCGCCATCTATGGCAAGGCGCTGGCGCTGATCCAGCTCAAGCGCACCGACGAGGCTGATACCCTGATGCAGGAGCTGGCGGCCCGTCATCCGGAAGATCTCTTTATCGTCGATGCTCAGACCGACATCGATCTGG
Organism: Aeromonas sp. HMWF015; assembly: GCF_963878965.1. Taxonomy (NCBI): domain Bacteria; kingdom Pseudomonadati; phylum Pseudomonadota; class Gammaproteobacteria; order Aeromonadales; family Aeromonadaceae; genus Aeromonas; species Aeromonas sp. HMWF015. The sequence continues at coordinate 11,605 of NZ_CAWNZT010000271.1, forward strand.
CCAAGGGGCGCAGTGCCCAGGCCATTGCGCGCCTCGAGAAGTTCCGCAGCCGGATGCCGGATAACGAAGTGGTGGTGGTCAACCTCGGCAACGCCTACCTCGAGAGCGGCAACTACAAGAAGTCCATCGCCATCCTCGACCCCTATGCCCGCGCCCATGAGGAGAACAATCTGGCCTGGAACCTGCTGGCCGATGCCTATCGCAAGGCGGGCAGAATGACCGAGCTGCATATGGCGCGGGCCGAGATGCTCGCGCTGCGCGGGGATTATCAGGCGGCCATCGACGAGCTGATCGTGGCGCGCGGTACCACCAGCGACCGGATGACCCTGGCTCGTCTGGAGGCGCGCATCACCGAGCTGGAGCGGGCCAAGAAGGATCTCGACAGCCTCAAGGGCTAACGAAACCTGGTATTGGCCTATCAAACAAGGGTGCACCACGGTGCGCCCTTGTTGTTTATAGCGATGATGTTGATGTGGGTTACATTGATAGTGCGACGAGTTAGTGACTCAGGCTGCTGGCTGTCGCCTTGAGCATCTCGATCTGCTGCTGGTCGAGCTCGCCGACCAGCGTCTGCTTGAGCTTGCCCTCGCTATCGAGCAGATAGCTGGTGGGCAGGCCGCTTGGGCGAGGGAAGGGGAGTTTGGCATCTTCATTGGCAATAAGGAGCGGCACCTTGATGTGGTACTGCGCAGCCAGTTTGTCCAGCTCTGCTGGCGTAGTCGGGTCGTAGTTGATGGCCACCACTGTGATCTGGCCCTCCGCTGCCAGCCCGTTGAGGCGCGGCATCTCCCGCAGGCAGGGGGCGCACCAGGGGGCGAAGTAGTTGACCAGCAGCGGCTTGCCGGCAAAGTGGCGCAGGCTGACCGACTGCCCTGTGGCATCGGTAAATTCGGGGGCAGGTGTGCATGCGCCCAGCAGGCCAGCCACAATCAGCCAACAAATTCGTTTCAATTCCTTTCCACTGCCGCTTACCCTGACCATCACTTTCCCCTACAATAGCGCCGTTTCTAGTCCCATCTTGCGATTAATCAGGGAGTTACCATGAGCGAGACCCAAATCTACCACAATCCGCGCTGCTCCAAGAGTCGCGAAACCCTGGCCCTGCTGGAACAGCACGGGATCGCCCCTGATGTGGTGCTCTATCTGGAGCAGGCCCCGAGCGAAGATGAGATCCGCAACCTGCTCTCTCTGCTCGGTTTTAGCGATCCCCGCCAGCTGATGCGCACCAAGGAGGATCTCTACAAGGAGCTGGGCCTCAGCGAAGTGAACGGCGACGCCCTTATTCGCGCCATGCACCAGCATCCCAAGCTGATCGAGCGCCCAATTGTCATCAAGAATGGTCAGGCCCGCATTGGTCGCCCGCCGGAGCAGGTGCTGGAGATCCTCAAGTGAGCACCCGCTTCGCACGTTGGCTGACTCTGGTCGGCTTTTTTGGTCTGCTGGGCTGGGTCATCCTCTGGCATCTGTGGCTGTCGCCTCATCCGGACCTCACCCCCTGGCTGCTGCCGGTGATCTGGACGGTGCCGCTGCTCTTCCCTCTCAAGGGGATAGTGCAGGGCAACCCCTACACCCACGCCTGGGGCAACTTCGTGTTGATGCCCTATTTCCTCCACGCCCTCACCCTGATCACCACGGATGAGGGGGAGCGGTGGCTGGCTGTGGTGGAGCTGCTGTTCACCACTATCGCCTTTGTCGGCACCATCTATTACGCCCGACTGCGTGGTCGCGAACTTGGCTTAAGCATTCGCAAAAAGAAAGACGAAGCCAACTGATGACAAACGCCCCGCAAGGGGCGTTTTTTATGGGGACGCAGGCCTATCCAGAGGGATCACTGTGCCCCGTGGGCTGCCCGATATTGGGCCAGCTGCTGCTGGCTAAAGTCCATCAGCTGAGGATAGAAGCGCAGAAATCCCGCCTCGCATGTTTGCCACTGCGACTCATCGAGGGTCAGCAGCGCCTCTCCCAGTTGTACCGGGCGGCGCAGTCGGCGACCTATGCCATTTAGCGCTTGCCCCAGCCCCTCCCTGTGGCGGTAGGAGGCGATCCAGTTCTGCTCGGCCATCCGTTTGAGGGGGAGTGGCAGTCCGTCCGGCAGGCGTGGGTGATCCGCCAATAGCTGCTCATAACCGCGTTGCAGGAAGCGGGGCAGGGGCTCGGTGCTGAACAGTCCCCAGTGCAGGCTCAGGCAGTGGTCGTAGATCATATCCACCACTATGCCGCCAAAGCGGCGCCAGGGGGCCTCGAAACAGGCGACGGCCGCCTTGTGCTCGGGGTGGCTGTCGGTGAAAGCGTCAATTTTGCGGTGTAGCCAGATCCCCTCATCGAAGTGGGCGGAAAGCCCCGTGGGCAGCGTGCCTTTGACGAAATCGCCGAGCAGATTGCCGGTGAGGGAGCTTCGGGTGTGGGCAGCCAGATGGAGATGGGCCAGAAAATTCATCGGTCGCTGTGGGTCTGTTATGGGATGGCAAGGTGCTTCGAGCCTAACGGATCCCGCCTGCCTTGACCATGATCGGGATTTTGCTACTGCCTGGCGGCTGCCTCTTGCCGGGCAAAATTCGGGCGTGCTAAGGTGATTGCCATCTTTGTCACAGGACGCGACAAACCACCATGATGCGCAAAGCCAGAGGCTTTTTTCTGGCCTTCTACTTCAAGCCTTTCTATCTCTCCGAGTGGTTCGACGAATAGATCGAACCCCTGGAGCAGTTCACTGACGCCCGCTCGGGCGTGATCTCGCTCATCCAGATTTTGCCGCTTTTGGTCATCGCATGTATTCGCCTGCGATGCCCTGTCCGCGCCTGTGCGCTTTTTATGTAATGGAGTACTCATGATGAAGATCAGACTGACCCTCTCAGCCCTGTTTGTTGCCAGCCTGCTGGCCACCCCCGCCATGGCCAAGGAGTGGAAAACCGTGCGCTTCGGGGTGGAGGGGGCCTACCCGCCCTTCTCCTGGACCGATGCGTCGGGCGAGATCAAGGGGTTTGATATCGACCTCGCCAACGCCCTTTGTAAGCAGATGGCGGTCAAGTGCGAGTTGGTGGCGCAGGATTGGGACGGCATGATCCCGGCCCTGCTGTCGCGTAAATACGACGCAATCATCGCCGCCATGTCGATCACCGACGAGCGGCGCCAGAAGGTCGATTTCACCGAGAAATATGCCCATATTCCCAATCGCTTTGTGGCGGCCAAGGGGACAGAGCTGACGCTGACCCCGGAAGGCATGGCGGGCAAGCGTATCGGGGTGCAGCGTGCTACCACCCACGACAAGTACCTGACCGACAATTTTGGCTCGAATGTCACCATAGTCCGCTACGGCAATGCCGATGAGGCCTATCTCGATCTGAAAGCGGGTCGGGTGCTGGCCCTGCTGGCCGATGCCTCTGCTATCGAGCAGGGGCTGCTTGGCAAAGAGGGGGGCGACAAGTTCGACTATGTGGGGCCCGCCCTGACCGATCGCCAGTGGTTTGGTGATGGCATGGGGATCGCCGTGCGCAAGAGCGATAAGGAGCTCAAGGGCAAGCTGGACGAGGCGATCAAGGCACTGCGTGCCAATGGCACCTATCAGCAGATCAACCAGAAGTACTTTAAGTACGATATATATGGTGGTTGACGGGGGGAGGGAGCTTGCTCCCTCTCTTTTCATTGGGCAAGCGACAATCGTGCAAGGAGGATCGCCATGTTGACCCTGATCGAGGGGGCCGAGATCTTCAGCCCCACCCACCTTGGCCAGCAGGATCTGCTGGTGGCCGATGGCCGTATCGCCTGGATGGGCAAGGGGTTGACGGTGCCCACAAACTGGCCGCTGCACAGGGTCGATGGTCGAGGCCGCTATCTGGTACCCGGGTTGGTGGATCCGCTGGCCCATATCACCGGCGGTGGCGGTGAGGGGGGCTTTGCTTTTCGCACCCCGGAACTGGCGGCGAGCGAGGCGCTCAAGGCCGGCGTCACCACCCTGGTGGCGGCGCTTGGCACCGACAGCCTGACCCGCACTCCCGTGCAGGTGCTCGGCAAGGTGCGCGAGTTTCGCGCCGCCGGGGTGAGCGCTTTTATGTATACCGGCTCCTACCATCTGCCGGTCAAGACCCTGACCGGCACGGTGGAGTCGGACATCATCCTGATC
>NZ_CAWNZT010000272.1:0-4844 GCF_963878965.1 Aeromonas sp. HMWF015
GAAGAGGGGGATGCACAGACGCTGGCGACCGCCCTCACTGAGCTGGCACAGGCGTTGCCCGGGGTGGCCGTCGGTGAGCCCTCGCTCACCCGTCCGGCCCCGCTGCCGCCAGAGGAGGAGCTGCTGGGCGAGCCGCAGGTGCGCCACTTTAGCGGCTCCCTTGAGCGGGACTGGTGGATCAGCTCCTACTCCGGGCTGGCGGCGCAGGGGCACGGCCACAGCAAGGGGGTCTTGGCCAATCCCGGCTTCGATGACGAGGTGGTGACCGAGGCGGCTGCATTGGCTGCCGAGCAACCGGACGAGGCACCCCAGCCCTCCATCTTCACCTTCCCGAAAGGGGCGCGCCCCGGCACCCTGCTGCACAGCCTGTTCGAGACCATCGATTTTCAAAGCGCCGGCGGCGACTCGCTGGCGGAGCACATCGCCACCCTGCTGGCGCAGGATGGCTTTGACGAAAGCTGGGCGCCCGTGCTGCAACAGCAGGTGGAGGCGGTGCTCGATACCCCGCTGGAGACTGGCTTTGGCGAGCCGGTGCGGCTGCGGGATCTGGCCCCCGAGCGCAAGCAGGTGGAGCTGGAGTTCTTCCTGCCCATGGGGCGGGTGACGGCACCGGCGCTGACAGCCCTCTGCCAGCAGCACGACCCGCTGTCGCGGGGCAACAAGCCGCTCAGCTTTGCCACCGTGCAGGGGATGCTCAAGGGCTTTATCGATCTGGTGTTCGAGTGGCAGGGACGCTGGTATCTGCTCGACTACAAATCGAACCATCTCGGCATGAGCCCCGCCGATTACAGCCGTCCGGCGCTGGAGCGGGCGATGGCCGAGCACCGCTACGACCTGCAATACCAGCTCTACTCGCTGGCGCTGCACCGGCTGCTCACCCTGCGCCTGCCGGGCTACGACTTCGAGCAGCACTTTGGCGGGGTCTTCTATCTGTTCCTGCGCGGCATGCCGCAGGGGGGCATTTTCCATACCCGCCCGAGCCGTGAACTGGTGCAGGGGCTGGATGAGTTGTTTAGAAACGGTGATCGCTCTGGCGGTGTTTCATCAACAGAATTAAACGAGGTAGAGGCATGAGCGGCACCATGAGCAGCACCGCGACCAGCACAATGATGGTTGAACGGTTGAAAACACTGGCGCTGGCCGGCCGTATCCGCCAGCTGGATCTGCAATTTGCCCGGCTGGTGGCCGACCTTGGCGGCAGCCCCGAGCTGGTGTTGGGGGCGGCGCTCACCTGCTTCGAGCTGGGGCGCGGTCATGTTTGCCTGCCGCTGGAGATGCTTGTCGCCGGATCATTGCGCCCGTTCGGGCTGGATCCCCAGCAGAGCCGGGATCTGCTGGGGGATCTGGCGGATCCGGCCCGTTGGCCAGCGCTGTTTGCGGCAAGCCAGCTCGTTGGCACCGAGCAGGATGAGGGGCTCGCCCCGCGCTGGCCGCTGCGGCTCTGGCACGGGCGACTCTATCTCACCCGCTACCACGATCACGAGCAGGGAGTGGCCCGCCATCTGCGCGCCTTGAGTGAACGCGCCGAATGGCCGGAGATCGCCCCGGCCCTGTCGCGGCTGTTTGCCCGCGATTACGGGCTGGTGTTCGGGGCGCTGCTCAAGGCCCGCCTCGCCCCCGATTTCTCGGCCCGCCACTTTATCGAGAAGTATCTGGATCTGGTGTTCCCGAGCGAAGTGGACTGGCCCGCCATCGAAGGGCTGCTGGCCAGCGCGCAGGCGGCGAGCGACTTGAGCAAGCTGGATGCACTGGTGCCCGAGGCGTTCTGCTGCAACGGCCAGAAGCTGGCGGCGGCCACCGCGGCGGCGCGCCCCTTTGCGGTGATCTCGGGTGGCCCCGGCACCGGCAAGACCACCACGGTTGCCAAACTGCTCGCCATTCTGGTGGAGACCGGCCTGCAAGCAGGCAAGGCCCCGGCGATCCGGCTGGTGGCCCCCACCGGCAAGGCGGCGGCGCGCCTCACCGAGAGTATCGGCTCTGCCCTGCAGGCCCTCGATCTGCCCCCCGAGTGGGTGGAGGCGATCCCCACCGAAGCGGGCACCTTGCACCGGTTGCTCGGGGTCATTCCGGGGCGCAGCCAGTTCCGCCACCACGCGGGCAACCCGCTGCACCTCGACCTGCTGGTGGTGGATGAGGCCTCCATGGTTGACCTGCCGATGATGGCGCGCCTGCTCGATGCGTTGCCGAGCCACGCCCGCCTGATCCTGCTCGGCGACAAGGATCAGCTCGCCTCGGTGGAGGCGGGGGCCGTGCTCGGCGATATCTGCAGCTTTATCGAACAGGGCATCAGCCCGGCGCAGGCGGATTGGCTCTCCCGCCAGACCGGCTACCGCCTGCAAGGCACGCCCGCGGGGGCTCCGGTGCGCGACAGTCTCTGTTTGCTGGCCAAGAGCTGGCGCTTTGATCAGCATTCGGGCATTGGTCAGCTGGCGCGCGCCTGCAACAGCGGCGATGCCACGGGGGTGGAATCAGTCTGGGGCATGGGCTTTGCCGATATCAGCCTGCACCCCTGGGCCGGGGAGGCCTACGATGCCCTGATTGCCCAGGGGGTGGCCGGTTACGGCAACTATCTGAAGGCGGCCCGCGCGGGGGAAGCGCCCGCCGCCGTGTTCAAGGCATTCAACAGCTTCCAGATCCTCTGCGCCCTGCGCGATGGCCCGTTCGGGGTACTGGGTCTTAACGAGCGGCTCGAACTGGCCCTGTCACGGGCTGGCCTGATTGCCCGCGATGGCGACTGGTATGCCGGTCGCCCGGTGATGGTGGTGCGCAACGATCACGGGGTCGGCCTCTACAACGGCGATATGGGGCTCTGCCTGCCCGATGAAACTGGCCGGTTGAAGGTCTGGTTTGAGCAGCCGGACGGCACCTTGCGCGCCCTGTTGCCCAGTCGGCTGCCGCCCCACGAGACCGTCTATGCCATGACCATCCACAAATCCCAGGGCTCCGAGTTTGCCCATACCGTGCTGGTGCTGCCCGACAGCCCCAGCCCGCTGCTGACCCGCGAGCTGGTCTATACCGGCATCACCCGCGCCAAGGCGCGCCTCGATCTCTACGGCGATCGCGCCCTGCTGGCCCAAGCGGTGCGGAAAAAGACCGAGCGTTATTCCGGTTTGGCGGAGAGGTTGGGGGAGTGACTTATATTGACGGTGGAAAACTGTGGCTTCCACTGTCTAATCGGTCGTTGTGAACAACATATTAATAAATATAACTATGGATAGGAGTTATGTTAGGTATGTCATATTTACATGATGTAGAGAGAATTAGAGGTAAAATCAAAAGATATAAAACGGAATCTGTAGTGACCCACTTGCTTAATAGACTACATGCGTCATCTGCTCAGAATAACAAAGCGTATGACCGAGCTTGGATTTCTTGTCTAATGTTAGATTGGGTATTAGAAGTTGAACCGAGTATAAATGCTGTTGATGCAAGCGAACACGATGTTTATAAAATATTGAATGAAATATGGGAATTGCAATCAAAAGCATCCAACATAGATGGTTCAGAAAATGTTTTTTTGACTATCCGTAGCTTTCTAATTAAACAATTAAGATTCCAGGAGAATCAGAATATTCATGTCACCTTCTTGGTTAGACTTTATTCAATGATTTGTGCTAAAAACACAAGTGATTTCTTTGAGACGGAGTTCAAGAAAGCAACAGGTGTTTCTTTAGAGAAATTTTTTGTATTCGCATTATTCCTTCTAGTCTTATTCAAAGATAAAAAACTGTTATTCTTAACTTATACTCAGCTAATCGTAAAGCTTCATCCCTTCTATAGCATATTTGAAATTGATGCCATGATTCATGCTTTAGGGGCAAATTTATATAGTGCGCGTGAGTTTATTCAGGCTAAAAGGAATAATTCTGGTCCAATTAAAGCATCAGATTATCATGCGGAACCATTTGTAATTGAGCGCCCATTGATTTGTTTAGATAAGGGGATATCTATTTACCATACCTACGTTGCGACAATAGGTATTAGTGAGTTTGTTTTAAGAACACTGAAGTCACTTGAACCACAGACTTTTAGGGATAAATTCACTAAGGTCTTTGAACGGTTTGTATGCCAAACTCTCTTGGAACATAACATAGATGTTGTAGATGAAAATGAAATAAATCGCCTATATAAGAAAAATAATAAAAAGGGAAAGGTAGTCGATTTTATATGCTGTATGCAAGGTGGAACAGTCTATATTGACGCGAAAGGTGTTGAACCATCACAACATGTGCTGGTAAGTGACTCACCTAAGATAATTAAAGATAAAATTAAAAATTTCCACATCAAAGGTATTTTACAAATATCAGAGTGTATAGAAATACTTAAAAGTTTGGATTATGATAATATATCAACCTATGAGAATCGATTTGCATTGATTGTCACCCATCAAGATTTCTATTTGGGGCATGCAAAGCAACTATATGAATATCTAGGTCAAGATTATAACCATGGTATTACTCATGAGATAAAAAACAAAATTCTATTGGAAAATATTCATTTCTGTAGTGTCTCTGATTTAGAAATTATATTGACCGTATGTAAAGAAACAAAAACAAGCCTTATTGATTTTTTGCGGTTTTGCACTCAGCAAGAGAAAGATATTAAAACCTCAATGTTTGATATGCAGCAAAGAATACATGCTTATATGACCGAGTGTACAGGGATTAATGCCATACCGTTATGTAGCGAATCAACATTAAAGTCTTATGATAAGTTGCATAAAGAATTATGTTCAGCAATGCAATTGTCTCAAAAATATTGGGGAGGGAAAATAGATGAATTACTTTCAAAATCAGAAATTATAAAACATTCAGCGTTGAGAAACCCTTGACTTATCTAAGCAT
>NZ_CAWNZT010000273.1:0-2457 GCF_963878965.1 Aeromonas sp. HMWF015
GGTTGCAAACGATGAGAGTGTTCAAGAAGTACCTGCCACTGATGGTGGCAAAGCATGTCAAAACCTTCTTTAAAGGTCGGATTTACATCCATGGTCGGGGGCGGTTTGATTTCCAATCCGGTTTGTTGCTGATGCCGAATCCGGCGGATATTCCCCACCGCCAGACAGTCACCGAGGTCAACGAGCTGATCTCCAGACTGCACATGGATGCCGCGTGATGCGCTTCTGAATCTGTTTCTGCACTGATATGCCCGCACTTTTGCAGGCATATTTGTTTCTGGCGACTGGCGTTCACCGCGTGGCTGTTCAGGCCCACACCTTTGTTTCTCTCCCATACCCCCCTATACTGGCCCGCTGTTGTCTCTTCGGTCTGGATCTTCTCATGCCCCTTGCCTTTCTGTTTCCCTTTTCCTGCATTGCCATCTGGGCTGGCAATGGCATCGTCAGCAAACTGGCGGTTGGTGTGTTGTCCCCGGCAGCCTTGGCCTGGTCGCGCTGGGTGGTGGCTGCGCTGGTATTAAGCCCGTTTCTGGCCCGTCGGGTATGGCGTGCGCGTGTCCGCCTGCGCGCTGGCCTTTGGCAGATCGCCATGCTGGCTTCGCTGGGCATGGTGCTTAACCAGACTTTTGGTTACTACGCGGCGCAAACGCTGGGTGCCACCGAGATGGGGTTGATGATGGGTCTGACGCCGCTGCTGACCGTGTTGTTCAGCATCTGGCTGCTGCGCGAGCGGCCCACCTGGGGCGCTGTGCTGGGGGCGCTGCTTTCCATCCTTGGCTTGTCTATCTTGCTGGGGCAGGGGGACCCGACCCGGCTGTTTACCCAAGGCATTCATATCGGCTCTGTCTATATGCTGATTTCGGCCGGTACTTATGCCCTTTACAGCGTGCTGCTCAAGAAGTGGGATCTGGGGCTCGACAACTGGTCGCTGCTCTACGGTCAGGTGATCTGCAGTGTGGTGATCCTGACCCCCTTCTTTTTGCTGGTGGATGGCCAGTGGCCAGATGGGCGGGCCCTGTGGCTGATCCTCTATGCCGGGATCCCCACTTCGGCGCTCTCACCCTGGCTCTGGATGCAGGGTATCGCCCTGCTCGGTGCCAACCGTACCGCCATCTTTATGAACCTGCTGCCGGTGATGACGGCTGGCCTTGCCATCACTCTGCTGGGTGAGCGGTTGACCAGCTATCACCTGATCGGGGGTGGGATGACCCTGCTGGGGGTTTTGCTGGCTCAGTTGCTGGTGCGTCCGGTGGTGATGGGTCGCCGCCGGGTAATGCTGGCTCCTTGTCCCGAAGAGTAATCTTGCTGTGAAAGCGTAGAGGGGCCAAGTGGCCTGCTTGACCTTCAATGAAAAGCGCCTGCAGCAATGCAGGCGCTTTTCATTTTGCTGGGATTTTACTGAGTAATGATGGCAATGGCTTTGTCGTTGCAGCCATGCCCAAGAATGGGCCAAATTTTAACTTAGTGATTTAGATAGATATCTTGCTCTGCATAGGCCAGCAGAGGTGTGCCGAGGTTAGTCCGTTTCACGCCAAAGAAGCGGGTGAGTACGCCAGATTGCTGTCCCAGTCGCTGCAGCTTGACGTGATCCAGCTCGATCTGCTCGGGTAGCCAGGTAAATACGGCGGCGCAGTGACCATTGCCCAGACTGCGCTCCAGGGTTTGCTGCCAGTTCTTGATTTTGGGGCTATGTACCACCAGCACTCTCTTGGGATCGATACCTCGCTCTTCCAGACGGCTGACTGTGGGGCGTCCAGGCGGGGCGATCAACAAGATCCAGCCGGTATGAGCCTCCCCAAGCTTTGTCAGCTCGCTCAGAAACTGATCATCAGACTGGATAGTCACACCATAATGAGCCAACTCCGCTTTGCAGGCGGTTCTGGTTGGCCAGGGCTTGCTCATGACACGATTCATCGCAAAGGGCTGCGGGTGCAGGGGCTGGTTCATATATGGGGTTCCTGTATGAATATCCAAGCTGTATGTGTATACAGTATTTCTATCCTGTGGCAGTGACAAGGTGTTTTTGCTGAAAAATGTGATGGTGTTGGCATGTGTCGTTAGTAAGGTTATGTTTTTAAACACTATTTAATATAAAGCCAGTTGGGTATTTTTCGTACTATGGACAAACCTTGCGTAACCGCCCATGGTTATACAGGTCATTTACAGGAGGTGCCGCCATGGATATCAGTACCTTGCAACGTCTTGATGCCAACATCTTGCTGGGCATCATCAATGAGAAGCTAAGGCTTGAGTGTGACGGGTTGGAGGAGTTGCTGGCCTATTACGATATGAGTGAAGAGCAGTTGGCAGGGCGTCTGGATCAGATTGGGTACCATTACGATCCATTGAGCAATCAGTTCAAAGCACATCTTTAAGGGTGCAATGATTGCTTCATATTTATACGGTAATTTTTCAGGCACATTGAAACCGGTTTCAATGTGCCTGAAAAATTACCGT
>NZ_CAWNZT010000274.1:0-1664 GCF_963878965.1 Aeromonas sp. HMWF015
GCCGGATGCTGGAGAGCCGTGGCAAGGCGCTCGCCACCGCCAACGAGACCATCAACACCCTGCAGCAGACCAACGCGCAGCAGGCCAGCCAGCTGGCGACGCTGCAGCGCGATGCCGCGGGGCTGCGCAAGTTGCTGGGCACCCAGAACGCCGCCCTGGCCGAGCTCGACCAACAACAGAGGAAAACCGCCGATGAACTGCAACAAGCGCTGGCCACGCCGCCGGCAGGCCGCCCGGATTGTGCTCGCGAGCCTCTGCCTGGCGCTGCTTTGCGCCTGCTCCAGCCAGCCCCAGACCGTGGTGCAAACACAGGTGGTAAAGCGGCTTCCACCGCCGGGGCTGGTGCCCCACTGCCCGGAGCCTGATTTCACTGGGCGCACCTACGGCGACGCCGTGCGGTTTATCCCCACCCTGCAGATGGCGCTGCGCCGCTGCCAGACCCAAATCAACACCCTGAACCATTGGATTGAACAAGAGGAAACCACCCCATGACCACCCCCATCATCACCCTGGACGTCGCCGGCAAAGAGCTGAAGTTCGCCCCCACCATGGTGGCCTACAACGGCTTTATCAACGACATGATGCCAAGCGACAAGGTCGCGCCGGCCCACAACTACCTGAAAAAGATCGTCTGCCAGGAGAGCAAAGAGGCGCTCGATGAGCTGCTCAAACGCCCGGGCGCGGCGCTGCAGCTGGCCGGCGCCATTAACCAGCAGTTCGCCCCCGACTTGGAGATCACCGTAAAAAACTGACGGCGCGCGCCGAGGCTATCGAGCGCAATCACCTGGAGCAGGCGCTGGCACTGCGGCGCCACTACCTGCCCCATGACGAAGACGACATCGATAGCCTGGCCCGCGCCCTCTGGTTAGACCGACACGCCCGGGAGTCCCACGCCGCCGCGGTGGCCGAGGGCATCGCCAACGCATTCAACGGATAACGACCTATGGCCTGGATGGAAAAATTGATGATGCAGGTGGCTTTGGTGGATCAAGTCACCAAGCCCCTTGCCGGCATCAATGCCCAGATGGACAAGGTCAGCAAGGCCGGCCGTCAGGGCTGGGGCAGCATGGCAATGGGGGCCACCACGGTGGCCGCCGGTGGCCTGGCGATCCAGTCTGCCCTGGGCCCGGCCATCGAGATGGATCGGGCGCTGGCCGAGGTGGCCTCGCTCGATGTGCAAAAAGAGGTGCTCGGGGCACTGGGGCGCGAAGCATTGAAGCTCTCTATCCAGTATGGGGAATCGGCGACCGAGATTGTCCGCTCCTCCTACGATATCCAGTCAGCCATTGCCGGGCTGGAAGGTAACGAGCTGCCCGCCTTCACCCGCGCCTCGACCACCCTGGCCAAGGCGACCAAGGCCGACACCGCCACCATCACTAACTACATGGGCACCATGTACGGCATCTTCGAGCAGCAGGCCAAGCAGATGGGCAAGGCCAACTGGGTCGAGGATGTGGCCGGCAAGACAGCGCTTGCGGTGCAGCTGTTCAAGACCACCGGCCAAGGCATGGCCGATGCGTTCGGGGCAATTGGCGCCAACGCTACCGCCGCCGGCATCGCGATGGATGAGCAGTTCGCGGTGCTCGGCCAGCTGCAGGCCACCATGAGCGGCGGCGAGGCCGGTACCAAGTTCAAGGCGTTTCTGGCAGGCGTCGGCAATGCCC
>NZ_CAWNZT010000275.1:0-4731 GCF_963878965.1 Aeromonas sp. HMWF015
TTTACTCTTCGAACCGTGCAAACTTCCCATAGGTGGTTTGGCTAACCGTGCAATCATCCCACATACCGTCAATTTAATCCCAGCCCTTTATCAGCCTGGCTGAGCGGGCTTTTAGGCCCTCTAGAATGGTGCTGCTGATGGCATCGGGGAAGCCCGCTGGCAATTGCTGGGTAACACGCTCAATAACATCATCAACGGAGTTGGCCAGTTCTGTCAGGATCTCTTCCATAGCAGAACGCTCAAATCCCACAGCTTTTGCCGTTTGGAAGAAATGACGCGGGAATATCTGCTCAATGGCGTATTTCTTTCCCTTGCTGCTTGCTAGGCCCATAGCGAGCTTGGCGTCCCTTCGGTTGAGGCCTCGGCCGCCAAACACTGGATAGACAGATAGGATGTCGTAAAAAGGGGTCAGGCGAAAACGCCCTTCCGGTTCAATAAAGACCGAGAAGTTCTTTGCATGGCCATCGGTGGCTGCCAGCAGCCAGAACAGGACCTGAGATTTCATGAACAGGTAGCGATCCTGTTCTGGTGTCGCAGAGCCCAGCAAGGTTTTCATGATTTCAGTGATCCCTGGTCCTCCATGACTCTCGTATTTCCGTGCTGACGGAACATTCAATACCTGACAGAAATCTTCTTGGGGAAGGCGCATGATCCAACTGCGATCGGCAGCGTAACGTCTGTCGAAGCGTTCCACAGCCAGTGCTTTGACCTGGCCAACCTGCATCATGAAGCAGTGAGGTACGGGTAGACCAAACTCCTTGGCAATCAGAGTGCAGAGATATTCGTTTTCTACGCTCTGGGAGAGGTCTATCGAGTAGGAGTGGCTTTCAATCTTGCCAATAGGGAGTTTGATAATGTGGGTTGTCGGCGTTGCGTTGAGTGGCAAGTACCAACGGCCATCGAGATAGAGCAGCGCTGTCTTTTCTTGCGCTCCGGCGATAGAGATCCGGAACTCCTCTTGCTCCCTGACCATCCCCAAAGGGATTCCTGATTTGTAGCTGGTCAGGATCTGCTCGAGCTCGCCATCGGAAAGTGCTTTGTAGTCGATTCGCCTGACATCTGGAACGTCGTGCCCTTCGGTAACCAGCTGTAATGCCCCTACGCTATCCTGGCCAATGCAACTGAGCAGATCGAAGGGCTGAGTTGATGCCGCTTGATAGCGTGCAACAACCCTGTTCCTCACCTCCGTATTATCTGGCAGCAGGTTGTCGAAGAAGTTATAGGCTTCATCGCCCCGGTAGGCCTGATGGCGCAATGGCATGGAAAGTGAGATGGGACGGCTGCCCGGTTGTGCCAGCCATGATTCATGGTACTGAAACTGATGGGCGCCGCTGGTAGTTTTGGTGAATGTGCCTACCCGATAGCCGTTCATGTAGACAGCCAGATTGGCCATTACCACTCCTCCTTCCAGCCCGATGCCGGACTCTCGGATGACTCATTGCGGGGTTTGATGTCCAGTGACAATTCGAGTGATGCGAGGATCTTGAACAGGGTTTCCAGCTTGGTGGACTCAGGATTGAGTTCGAAGCTAGAGACTGTGTCTTGCCTAATCCCCACTTTCTCGGCCACTTTGCCTTGAGAGAGCTTTTGAGAAAGCCTGGCATCCTTGATACAGGCGCTCAGCTGCTTGGCGCTGGTTACTTTCATGATTCTACAACCTGGTAGCGTGCCTTCTTCCAATTTATACGCTGTGGCAGGTATATCAATGTTTACCTGTTATAGGAGGTAAATATAACTTACACGCTATAGCCGGTATTAAACATTTATCCCCCATAGCGGGTAAGAGAACGGTAAGCGGAGATATGACGTCGAAGTTTCAATCAATATGGGCAGCCAACCAGTCGAGACCTTGATCTGCAAACGTGAACAGCTGGTCGCTATAGCCTTGAGCAATGACGCTACGGATGATCTCGGGGTCAATATTCAGATAGTCGTGCACCAGCGCATTGCGAAGGCCAATAATCTTGCGCCAGCCGATTAAGGTGTCGGGGGATAGCTCACCACGCTGGGCCAGGATTTCGAATGCCTGATAGGCATCCTGTGGGGTATGACTTGCCAATGCTTTAGCCCAGTGCTTTGCCACGCCAATACACGCTTCGATAGACACTTGTAGAGTTCGCTCAGCTGCGCGGTACTCCAGATTGGAAAGCGCACGCAGCGCCAGAATAGCCCGTATCTCTGACAACTCGGCCTTATAGCGCGACAGGCTGATGCGTAAAGCTCCTATATAGGCGTTATCACTCATCTTTACTCCACTCCTCAGAATGATGTTTGCTGATATAGGCTTGGCGATGATGATAACCAAGTTCCATCTGCGACATTATCCGCGCCTCCTCTTGCAAACGCCGCCCCTCATCACGGCTATAGAGAGGACGATTTGCATCTACTACCGCAAAAGCCAACGGAATCGGGGCCTGATTGATATCGACGACCGAAAGTTTCCCCTCTGCCAACCCCATGGCACGTTGCCACTCCAGCGCGAGCAGTTCAGGGCGCAAGCGGTTTTCCAGTGCAGTACCCAGTGGTCCACTCTGTTTGATTGGATCAAAGGCCACCGCCAGATCCCAGTCGCTGGCAGGACCTGCAGTCCCCTTGGCACGGGAGCCGTAAAGCCAAAGCACCTGCACCTGGGGGTTGCTGTTGGCTAGGGTAATCAGCTGGTGAATAACATCGCTGTCGGGTTTCATATTGGTACGGCCATTTGGTCGCTTGAGACAGAGTTCTGGTTAGTATGGTGCCACATGGTTGGGCTTTTGTACGTAACTTCCAGTAGCCTGCCGCGCTGCGCTTGGCTGCTGGCTTGTTCGGTGAGTCGAAAAAATGACTCACCTCAAAGCCCAGCTTCTGTAGATTTCCTCCTTTGGCATCCCATTCAGCAGATCAGGAATGGTGAGCAACGTCGCTTAAATACCCAAATACAACTCAAAAGCGACTTTGTGATGACGGATCACACTTAAAGTTTGTGCTGTCAGATCAAAAGGCTATCGAAAGGTTGTGTTTCGATCGTCATGTGGTGGTTCTAAAAAGGTATACCCCATAAAAACCACTCAATACCCTCTCGAAAATGTTATAGAAACCACTTATATTGAACTTATAATTTGGAACCAGTTTAAACAGACCAATGGAGGTTTCAATGTTCATACGGGCGTATTTACGTGCATCGACTGTGGAGCAGGATGCTGAGCGGGCACGAGAGCTGCTGATTGGTTTTGCTGCAGAGCATGGCCATCAGATAGCCAGTTTCTATGTGGAGAATGAGTCTGGTGCAACGTTGGACAGGCCTGAGCTTATGCGGCTGATCCGCGACGCTGCAGATTGTGACATTGTGCTGGTAGAACAGATTGATCGTCTGGCCCGTCTCAATCAGACGGATTGGCAAACATTGAAGCAGTTGCTGGCTCAGAAACAGCTCTCAATCGTTTCTCCGGAGCTTCCGACTTCCTGGGTGGCGTTACAGGGGGACAACCGCTCCGAGTTCACCAGCGCCATTTTGCAGGCTGTAAATGGCATGCTGTTGGATATGCTCGCAGCAGTCGCTCGCAAAGATTATGAAGATCGCAGACGCAGGCAGCAGCAGGGTATTGCCAAGGCCAGGGATGAGGGGAAATATCGCGGTCGCCAGAAAGATGAAAAGAAGCGTCAGCACATCGCACAGTTGTTGGGCACCGGACACAGCTACTCGGTGATCCAGGAAATGTTGGGCTGCTCCCGCCATCTGATTTCGTGCGTGGCAAAAGAGGTCCGTTCAGCAAAATAGCGGGTCATTTATCCGAGGCACCCATGCGACGCTTCTCGATATACAGCCACGCAGCAAAGGCGCCAAACCCTATCAGGAATGAAAACAGGAGGATCAGGATGACGATGCTGTTCATGGTGATGGCCTCAGGTGTAGCGGATAAAGGATGCAATCAGGTGATCGTGTGACCAAACTCCATATCACCATGGACTTCGCTCAGGAAAAAATCAACAAAGCACTGAAAGTATTGAAGTTTGTTCGCTCGCAACAAACATGATTGCGTGGAATCACGCAGGATGTGGAGCCATGGAATGAACACTGTCATTCCCAACCAATTCCTGTCCAGTTTCTTTCCACATAACTATCTATCTGGAAAAGTGGTGTGAATTTTCCACATAGTGGAATGCCTGTTCAGAACGAGTTATGTGGAATCCTGATCGAAGACTTCCTATCTATCTGGAAATTTCGTGCCGTTTTTCTCTTTGGAATATTGGTCATCTTGTTTGAAGGGATGATGGACTCTGGTGTGCTGAAATATGGGGGGCGGATTCCTATCTATCTGGAATTTTGCCCCTCATATTTCAGGATGTCAGCAGTCGGTGGGCCATCCCGTCGAGTAGCAGCTTGGTCTTCTCCCAAGTCGGCATCACCTGGCTGAGCAACCGCCAGAATCGCTCGCTGTGGTTGTGCTCGGCTAGGTGGCAAAGCTCGTGGAGGATGACGTAATCAATGCACTCTCTAGGGGCTTTTACCAAATGAGGATTGAGTGTGATCCGGCCATTGGGCGAACAGCTTCCCCATTGGGTTTGCATATTCAGCAGGCGTAACGGAGGGCGATCCACAACCCACAAGGCTTGTTCCAGCATGGCATCGAGACGTTTGGCGAAAAGCTCTCTGGCGCGGGTTCTATACCACTGGGTCAGTTGAGCCTTCACTGTCTCGGGTCCTGGCTTCCTGACTGATACTTCCAGCTTGCCTCGCAGCAGTTTGACCCC
>NZ_CAWNZT010000276.1:0-5158 GCF_963878965.1 Aeromonas sp. HMWF015
GGCCGGAGCCGGTATAGGCACGATGGTTATGCCAGGTCTGGGGACTGTCGTCGGGGCGGGCATTGGCTTTTTGGCCGACAGCCTATTTTAAGGAGGGCGAAGGTGAAGGGCGTATCAGGATTAGCTGAAGGATTTCTGGCCGGCTTCAACACAATGGATCGCTACCAGCGTGGCCAGCAGGAAGAAGAGCGGTTAGATAAGGCGATGAGCCTGCGTGATGCCATGTGGCAGAACGAGCAGGAGCGGCAAAAGGTGGCGGATACGCGCTATCAGGAGGAGCTGGGTTACAGCCGTGGTCGCGACAAGGTTGCTGATGAGCGGGCAGATCGCCAGTTCGCGCTCACCGAGCGCCAGGTAAAATCTGCCGAGGCCCGCGCCAACGCATCAGAGCGCAGAGCCGCAGCCAGTGAGGCTCGCCAGCAGCAGGAGTATGAATGGCAGCGAGAGCTTCGTAACAAGCAGCTCTTTCAGCAGGAAAACATGCCGATCATCCAGTCGGGTTGGCAGGCAGTGGCCGAAGGCAGGGATCCGGGTGATCAATTTTGGCGTGTTGTCCGTGATCCGCGGGCCGGCTCGTTCAACCCTGAACGCTATCTGCAGCAGGATTATGCCGAGGCGGGCAAAACCTTTGTCACCCATGCCGGTAACCTGATGCGCCAGGCTCAGGAGGGAAGGCTGGATCCCTCTACGCCGGAGGGACATGCCGCGGTCAACGATCCGGCGTTCATTCAAGCTGCAGGTACCCTATACCAGGAGGAGATCAACAAGGGGGTCGGGGACATTGACCCCGAGAGCGGGAAGACAATTAAGGCCAAGAAGCTCAGTAACATCATGGTGACTCCAGATGCTCGTGGTGTGGTGTTGGGCGTAGAAGTGACCTATGACGATGGTAGTACCGATATTCGACCGGTCACCAATAATCGCACCTCGGCACCGGATGACCAGCCCAAAGTTATCCCGCTCAACGACTTCTTGAAACCTGCTTATCAACGCGCCGCATTGTCCAAGCACATGATCAGCAATGCAGACCAGCTACGAACCGCGCTTGGATTGACGGCAGGCCCTGACCAGGCTGGCTACAAGAAAGCGATAGCTGATCTCGAAAAGCAACATGGCCAGAACCGGGCGCGGGTTTCTGCCAGTAATACTGACGATAAGGATGTTCAACTCGAGGCGTTGGACGCTCAGCTTGAGCAGAGCAAAGCAGCTCTGGCGGAAATCTATGGTGTTGCTAACAACGCCGATGAGCCAAAGCAAGAGGCGCCGCTCAAAGCCTGGACCGGTGGTGATCCAGAGCGTCTGCGATTCGTTAAAGAGGCAAATCAGCATGGCAAATTAAGAGGGCTGATGGAAAGTCCGGCGAGGATGAATACTGCATTCGAGTTGTGGCGCCAGAATACGGCCAAACAGCAGGAGGCGGCTCAGGCTAACACGACAGCGACTCGTCTACGTGATGCCAGGCTGGAAGCCTATAAGGCAATGAGCCAAGCCCAAGGACATTAATAGGTATTTTCCTTTGACGCTATTTTAGCTCGGCAAAAAGATTTGATCGAATCCTTTTGGGTTGTAAGAGGTTAATGTTGGCCTGTATGGCATTGATTTTAAAGCATTTTCGCTGTGTAGATGAGCATTCGGCATCACGCAATTGATGTTTTTATCAGTTATCGTTTTGTGTGAATTCGTATAGCTTGATTAAGCGTAGTAATTACGTTGAGTTCCATATTCATCTAGTTGCTAGCGCTGCTCGTTTAAATTTTGTTATTTTTCATGAATCATCAACATTAATATAGGGTGTTATAGATATGGGAAATAAAATCCTCAAGCTGAAATTTCAGGGCGAAAACTTTGGTTATGTGAAATTGACTAAAGGTAGTGACACCTTTTATGGAAATGGTTCAGAGGACGATGCCGTTGAATTTGAGTTGGTGAAATACAAAGATAGTAAAACTCAGTTTTATTTCAAAGTGGCAGGCACAAAAGATAGCTATTTGGATTTCAGCCCAACTTCTTCTGTGGTAAAAGTCACGAAGCCCTGGTTAAGCGTAGAAAGCTCCACTATTTGTGCCTGGGAGCTGATCGGCAATGAGCTGCATGTTATTTATTCTGGGAAAGACACAACCAAAGCAATTAGTCGTAGTAAAGCAGACCCATTATCAACTGCGCTGTATGCGAACTCCCCGATTGATGGTAATCACTGCACCGTTGAAATTCTGGATGCTACATCTAAAACTAAGAATGAGCATAAAGACGAGCTTCAGCACGCTCTAGTGTAGTCGGTGGTCATATAGCACTTGAAATGTGAGGATACCTCTCATTTTGTTTATAAGCTCAGTGAGCATGTGGGACGCTGAGGTTGCTTGAATTTTAATTATTCCAACGTTAGCATCTCCCCATAATCGGCCAGTTTGTTTTTTGGTCGCTCGCATCTGAAAGCCCTGAGCAGTTCGCTGTTCGGGGCTTTTCTTTTTTACAAAACCCCGAGGACGACATGCATAAGCTTGGACTGCGTGAGGCTTTGCCACAGCCGCAAATATCCGATACCCGCACCGATCCCTTTTGGAACAACCTCGATAGCAACCTATCCGAAGCCGCCTCTTCAGCATCATCTGCCACCAGACCTGCCCGAAATCTCGATGTTGGGTTAGGTGATGTGGCTCGTGGGGTAGGGGCTGGGGTACTGGATCTGATTGGCGGCATTGGAGAGTTAGCGCACCAGGCAAGTGACTTCGGCAAAGAGAACGCCGGCAAGCAGGGTGGCGATTACCTGGAGCAGGCCCGGGCCAATATGGCCAGCAAGCTGAGCCCGGTACTGGATGTAGTGGCCGGGGCTGGAGAGCTGGCGCAGTCAGGTGCTGAGTCCCTGACCGAGGGAATGAGCAGTGATGCAAAGGAGGCGTTGAACCGTAGGCTGGTCGATGAGACGCCTGAGGGGCGGTTAACCCTCGGCGATGGTGCTGGGGACATCGATGTATGGGCCATGAAGATGGCACAGGGCATTGGCTCTTTGGTACCGACCCTTCTGGCTGGCGGCGTGACTGGAGTAGCGGCTAAGGCCAGTATCGGGCGTGCTGTCACTACATCCATGCTCAAACGAGGGGCTACCCGGGAGGTTGCTGAGGCCGTCGCTGCCAAGACTGTATCCCGGTTGGCGACTGGGGCCGCAGTAACGACCGGGGCAACAGGCTCGGTTGGTAGCACTGGGGTTAATACCCGGGAGACCGTGCTCAATATGAGCTTTGATGAGCTGGCGGCCAGTACCACCTTCCGGGAGGCGTTTGCTCGTATTGACGAAGATCAGCAGACCCAGCACCTCTCGGACGAGGACAAGCTGGCGCTGGCCAGGCAAGAGACTGCCAACGTTGCCAGCCGTACCACCATGAGTGATGCAAAGACATGGGGCGCAGCGGCTGTAGGCTCCATGATGGGTGATGCCATGCTGTTCAAGATGCTGGCCGGAAAGATGGCTGCTGGAGGCGTGCTGAAAGGGGCGGCGAAGGGGGCCGCAGGCGAGGGGATCAGCGAAACCATTGAGGAGGGTGTGCAGCAGTATGCCGTGAATGAATCTCTAAACGAGATTGCTGGGGCGGACATTGAGCCAATGCAGGGGGTTATCTCCAGTGCTCTGGAGGGCGGTCTGATTGGCATGGGGGCTGGCGGGGTCGTTGGCTCTGTCGGTGGCGCCCGAGGTGGCAAACCCATTTCAACCGATGCACCATCGGCAGAGCCAGGCTCTGTTGTCGATGGTTCCCCCATCTCGCCTGAGCCGCCAGCGGATGTTGCACCTGCGGCATCTGCACCGGAGAGTGTTGATGTTGCCGCTGAACCCGAGCTTGCCGCAGATAAGTCACCGTTAGGCCCCAGTTCCAGCCAGTTCGATGAGCTGCGTGATGTGCCCGCTTACCTGCGCCGCGACGATACCGCTGAACGCTACAAGGGTATGGCTGCCGATAGCGAGGTTCAGCGAGCCCTGGCCGGTGAGTTTGGACAGTCAGTGCAGGAGTTGGTTGCTTCACAGATGCAGGCCGGCACTCAGGGCAAGACCCTCTATGAGCGTGCTCAGGCCGGCGAGCTCGGACTTGACCCGTTCGCTGGCAACAAGAGCACCCAGCAGGTGGCCATGGAGAACCAGCGCCAAGCCCTGCCACTCAAAGATGTGATCTTTGCTGGTGACGCCAATGCCGCTCGGGGGGTGACCAAGGAAGGCCACTTTGATGACAAGCAGGCCGGCACTGGCCCACAATTCGGTGGCGCAGAGCGCACTCGCTGGCAAAGCGGGCAGGAGGGGGATGTGTTGCCGTCAGAGACATCTTCCACCAAGCCTGCTGGCGAGCTGCCGGGCGCTGTGATTGAGGGTGAGGCTCGCGAGGTCGGCACCGAGTTGCCACACCGCAATGTGGTCTATGGGGCGGATCAGCGACAGCCTGATGCCAACCCGATGCGCGGCAGTGCCACAGAATCGGAAATTGGCCCGCTCCAGACCCTCCGTATCACCCGCAAAGGCAAGCCATTTACCACTGAGAAAGAGGCGGCTATGGCCAGCCGCAAGGGTAAAGAGGTTCCTGTGAAGCTCAAAGACGGTGGATTTGGTGTTGCTGAACTGGCAGAGGTCGAGCAAGTTCAGCGCAGAGCGGTTGAATCTTCTGCCACCAATCAGGACGATACCGGTAACAGCGGAGCACTCCCTGCAGATAAGCACAATCCCGAGGTGAATCATGACCAGCCTGCCGAGATACTTACGCTTAGCAGTGACCGACAAGGTGATCAGCCTGGAGCAAGCGCGCCAGATACAGCGAGTTCTGAACCATCCTCTGCCGAACTCCTCAGCAGAACTGGAGCCGGAGATCCAGAAGGTCTCGCTGCTCCTATACCTACACCAACTCGACAGCCGAGCGATGACCAAACACTGACGACCCCGGCCAAAGATGCCGGGGTTGTTGTTTTTGAGCCTGCCACAGAAGTAGAAGCCGCACGTGCTGATGTCGATACAGATCCGACGCCGGCACAGAAGGAGGCTGGTAACTACAAGAAAGGCCACCTCAGGTTGCACGGCCTGAACATCACTCTGGAAAACCCCAAGGGTTCAATCCGAAGCGGTGCTGATAAGGATGGTAAAGCTTGGCAGACCAACATGGCGCATGACTATGGCTACATCAAACGC
>NZ_CAWNZT010000277.1:0-10333 GCF_963878965.1 Aeromonas sp. HMWF015
GGAGGCATAGTGTCCGGTTTCCCCGTGACTTCTCCCCAGGCGGGCCAGCGCGTGGCCATCACAGGCACCTGGTCAAGCTGGCTCCAGGTATGACGATGGTTCACTGCAGCCAACTCGGGCTTACCAGTTACCTCCCCCCAAGCAGGCCAACGAGTCGCCATCACCGGAACCTGATCGAGCTGACTCCAAGAATGCCTATGAGTACTAGAGGCAAAATCAGGTTTGCCTGTTACCTCCTCATAGCTCGGCCAACGAGAAGCCGTCACAGGTACATTATTTAGCTGTCCCCAGTCATGGCGATGGCTTGCTGCGGCTAACGCAGGCTTATCCGTCACCTCCCCCCAGGTAGGCCAGCGAGATGCAGTCACAGGGACCTGGTCCAGCTGATCCCATTCGTGACGATGGCTCGCGGCGGCCAAATCCGGTTTATTTGTTACCTCGGACCAAGACGGCCATCGGGTCGCATATGTGGGGACCCCAACTAATTGGGACCACTGATGGGTGTGGCTTTGCGCCGCTGCGCCAATCTCCTTTAGGGTTGGCCAGCGAAGTGCAAAGACTGGAGTGTCAGTTAACTGAGACCAGGAATGCGTATGCTCTGAGGGGGGCATGGTAACCGGTTTATTGGTGACCTCGTCCCATTGAGGGACCCAACTTGCAGGCCTGGCTCCCACATCCGAGGCACTAAGAACTACCGCCCCGGTCATTCCGTTTACAGAAATAACAGCGTCTGTGCCATCGATTTTGAACCAGGCTTTGGTTGCTGGATCCCAGTGGAGGTAGTCTCCCACACCAAAACTCACATCAGCGATCACCCCCGGGTGAGATACCCGGTAAAACGGGATACCCTGGTTATTAGCTGGGGCCACAGGAGCGCCAACTGCGGCGTTCCATGGCCCAGCCCAAACCAACTGAGAGGTAATTGCCTGAGCCCATTTCTGGGCCTGAAGCGCCCAATGCAATGCCGAGAACTCGCCAGGCCGGCCGTTAATATCACTCCCTTCAGGGTTTTGAGCCCACGCTTCAGCCATTCTCTCAGCTAGGCTCGCATGCTGAGCACTCAGGTTGGCCGCAGCCTGGTCTTGGCTGCCAGACTGGCTTTATCACTGGCGGTATTAGCGGCGGCAATCGCCTGAGCGGCTTTGGTGAGAGTGGTATCCCGCATCGACTGAACTTCAGTCTTTGCCTGTCGGGCCGCTGCGGTATTCGTGCTCACCTCTTGAGCCAGTGACGAGACAGTAACTGATTGCTCATCAATCTCCTTGGCAAGCCCTTCAACCCGCGTTCGATCACCAGTTACTTGCTGTGCCTGTTGCACAACCTGCTTCGCATGATCAAGCGTGGTGATCTTTGCACTTTCAGATGCCTGAGCAGCCTCCTCGGCCTTGGCTGAATGCCGCTTAGCACTGGTTTCTGAGTTAACAGCTGCCGCACTGGCTTTGCCTGCCGCATCAGCTGAAGTCGAGGACATCTTGGCGCTGATGGTCGCTTCGTTCGCTTTTGCAGCCGCCAATGCGGCGCTTTGAGTCGTGCTTTCAGCCTTACCAGCAGCAATGGTTGCACTTGCAGCAGACTCCGATGCGCTCACACCAGCAATTGCAGCAAACTCTCCTGCTTTGACCGCGTGGTGCCTTGCTGAATACTGCTTACCAGTAACCACGACATCGACCGACTCTTCTGCCCATTGTTGAGCTCGGAGTTCAGCACCAGCCGCAATCTTGGCGCTTTGAGCGGCTTCGCCCGCTTTACCTTCGGCTTTGGTTGCCTCTCTACTGGCAATAGCGGCTTGATCAGAAGCCAGCTTAGATGCGTGATCAACAGATAGAGCCGTCTCAGCGGTTTGGACCTGGGCTCTTGAGGCATTAGCGGCTGCGCTCTCTGCTTGCTGCATAGCTTGAACCGCCCGCTCGATAAGTGGAGGCGTCAAGTTGATACCACTATCGATCAGGATGCTGTTCAGGGGGCCATCGATACTCTGTGCCGTAACGGCCCCCGTCCCCATGTAATCCATGTCGTGGCAAAGATCATTCTGGGCATAGACATCATATGTCCCTGTAGCCAAGTCAAAGCTGTAGCGGCCATTGGCATCACATTTGAAGGTCAGCTCAGACCCCATCAGGACTTCGCTCGTAGTAGTAAGCGAGCGCAGTTCAATCAGTGCACCAGGAACTGGTTTTCCTGCCGGGTCTGTGATCGTGCCATAGAGCTTGATCATTGGCGCCGCCCCTTCGTGCTGGCCTGATTGTCCCGCATCGACAACATCGTAGCGTCGGACTCGGTACCGATGGCCAGGGCTTGAGTGAACGATTGAAGATGCAGCTGCCCCCGAGACGCATTAGCTGTCACTTCCGAGTCACGCATGAACGCCCGGTACATGATCCAATCCAAGCAGGGCGTGATATAGCGATCATCAACCTGAACCTCGGCACCCGATTCAACCATCGCCTTCGTCAAGGGGGTTGGAAGAATGCTGAGCACCAGCTCGATACTGACCCCCGCCTTCACGCCGGGATAGAGCCAGAATGCGGTGATATTGGTGGGCTCATGGATGTAGAGTTCAGCCTCTTCTCCACCAGTGCTGCTGGCCCAGCCAGGAATAAGACTTTCCAGGTCTGCACGGGCCACGTACCGGATAGACTTGCCTGTGCGTGTGTTGCGCTCAATGTCGATCAGCTTGATTATGCCTGCAGGTGCCGTCTGGCGGGTGCCGGCAGCACAGGAGAAGGGCTGCGTCTTAATGAAGATGTCCGGTCTTGCTGTAGCAATCGCGGAGATTGCGCTGTTGTAGTAGGAGATTAAGTCCTCTATCCCCCACCCGATGCGCTGCGTATCCGTTAACTCACTCGATGCTCTATTCAATAATTCGCTGACCAGCATGACTCACCTCGCATCAGAAGAAGTGTCGCTTTCGGACGGGGTTCTGGATCCTGGCACTTTCAGTGTGCTCAATGCGAAACCGGTACGCGTCACGGATCCCGTCATAGAACTTGCGGCGGTTAATCTGAGCCAGTTCATGATTGGTCCATGGCTTGGCTTGTAACTGCTGTAAGAGATATGCAGCCCCACAAGCCAGCTCGTGCGCATAGCCCTCCACCAAGGCGGCAGGGATCAGTGTTGCGCTCGGCAGTGGCTCAATGGCGCCGATGATGCAAACCTGGTTAAGAGGCGCCATAAAGCGAATGGACTCGGTGGACTGCAAATGGAAGTGCTGACCAGGCGTCAGTAAATGGCCTTCAGCTGTGATGCGATGGATCGCCGACCCCGTCACCTGCGGCGCCCGCACCTCCTGTCTAGCCTGGCGATTGATGCTGCTGGTCATCGCAAAGCTGACGGTTTGCCCCTCGAAGACATGGTCGAACGTCCGTTCCAGATGGACCAGCATGCTCTCTTTACAGAAAATGATGGCGGCCTCGATGAGATTGCCATGTACCAAGGCATCAGCGCCTTCTGTATGCGGCAAGTGAAGAACCCGCTGGCGAACCAGCGGGATCAACACAGCAGGGCTCACCAGTCGGCTATCTTGTACCGGTACCATTACTCGCCGCTATCCTCGATGACCAACTTGGATTTCAGAGCATCACGCACTCTCAGCCGGTAATCCCCAACTTTTTCCTGAGCACCTTGCGGGGTAATGTCCAGGTCTTCACCGACTACCAGCGTTGCAAGCTGAGCGGAGGTCAACTTGGCCAGGTCTCGACCATCCACCACCATGCTCTGCTCTTCAGCAAGACGTGCAGCTTCCTCTGCTTGGCGCTCCAGCTCTGCAGCCGCCTCCTGGGCAGCCCGCTCCTGGCGTTCCAGCTCGTCGGCCAGGTGCTCAGCCCGGATCCAGACAGAGGGAAACTCCAGCAGTTGCATGGCGATGTGGCTCTCGATATACACAGGCACATGGCGCGGAAACACAAGGCGGCTCCCGGTCACAGTGTCTTTCTTGCTCAGCTTCTCGCCGATGTACACCACAGCAATTTTGTCGCTCACGGCAATAACTCCAATCCAGTAATGAAAAAGCCCGGCACAGGGCCGGGCGTGGAGAGAAAGGCAGCCTTAAAGGTTGCCCACCACTTCATAGTGCAACTTGAGCTTGGCGATACCTGTTGCCTTGCCCCCGCCAATGGTTAGGGTGATCTCTTGTCCCTCCTGCGTCAGGAGGTCATCAACTGGGTAATACTTGGCCACTGCAGCTGCCGTTCCCTCTGCATTGATGATGGTGGTATTGCCAATCTTGGCTGTGATGGTGGTATTCGCCCCCAGCGCGGTAGTGAACAGCGTTACCCCCACGACCTTCAGGTTGGGCTCAACCTTGTCGCCGAACGCAACGACATCGCCAGCCGGCACGGCGGCCAGCTTGGCCACCAGGGTCGGGGAAATAGAGAGGTTGCCGAAGGCACCGACAAACCAGCGGTACGCTTTGGCGATCAGGGTGGTCTTGGCCATGACATGGCTCCTTATCGAGTCAGATAGAGAAAAGGGACCTTGAGGCCCCTTCCTGCTGGTGCTTAACGGCCGACCGGGCTCACCGCGGTATCCAGTACCATGCAGCCGTGGTCCTGGATGTTGCCGTTACGCTGCTTGAAGCGGATCTTCTGCAGACCGGATACCCAGTGGATGGAGATCTCGGTGCTGTTGCCGTGGTCGGTTTTCTCTTCGTGCATGCCAAAAGAGCCGCCTTGCTCGCCAGAACCAAATGCGTTGGCCAGCGCCTGTCCACCCAGCAGGACCGCGCGGTCGATGGTGGTACCGGCAACCTTGTCTACCTCCATACCGGTTTCAGAGTTGACGTCACATACCTTGACGGTACTGCCCTGGTTGAAGCGAATGGGCAACCCCTTGTACTCCTTAACTAGGATGCCACGCCACATGGCGCCTTCGCCGCGGAAGATAGGATGGTTCCAACCCTTTGCACGTTCAGTGGCTGCGATCTGCATGGCCTGCCAGTCCTTGCCAGAGCTGGAGGTGTAGAAGTCGTGCCACTGGCGCGGGGTGACGTAGAGCACAAAGAGCGGCTCTCCACCCGAAGGGTCTGAGTGCATGCGGATCGGCTGGATGGGGTTAGCCATCTCGGAGAGGAACAACGCCATATTGTCCACGCAGCCCAAGTTGAAGCGGTCTGCAGCATCGATGGACTCGAAGGTCGTCGCGTCACCGCCGAAGAAGTGGCGCTCGTAGGTCGGTGCCGTGATGGGGTTGATCATGATTTCGGCGAACTCCTCATCATCCGCCAACGGCAAGATGATATCGGTAGCCGCGTAGTCGCCACGTGCCCCAGCCAGCTGGACAAAGCCACGCTGGTCAACCAGGCGACCATAGTAGCCATCTGCCAACAGCACCCGAGCGGTCTTGATGAGGTCGTGCTTGGTGCGCTTTTGGCTCATCTTGCCACCGGCATCCACACCATGGCGGGACTGGTTGATCGTCAACGAAAAGTCTGCAAAAGAGAGGCTTTCCAGACGACCGGCCAGCTTCTTGTCACCCATGGTCGGGCGGCCAGAGAGCTGATGGAACAGTTGCATATCTACTTCGTCACCGGCGGTTTTGCCGAGATCTGAGATACGCACTACCGGGGCTCCTGCACTGGTCTGCTTGCCACCGTTGATCTTGACCCCTTTTGGGGCCTCTTCGGTCAGCATGTTAACCAGCGAATGGGAGCGGTTGGCCGCAGTAAACAGGGCGGCCTGAAGAATCTTGTTGGCTTGCGCCGTAGTGATTTGGGTCATGAACCTCTCCTACAAAAACAAAAGCCCCGACGGGGTAGTCGGGGCTTTCTTGTAACGTGGGTTGTTGATTTAGAACCCGGCCTGCTCCAGCAAGGCCTCCATCTGGGCCTCAGACATGGCGCTCATCTCACCGATAAGCTCTGCCTGGGACATAGCGCCGTAGCGCTCCATCCCAGTAGCTGGAGCATGATGGGTTTGGCCGAGAGCTGAAGGACTGGACGGGATAAAGTCTGCGGGCTTGTCTGCATCCTTACTGGGTGCCTTGGCAGGAGGAGGAGCGACCTCATCGCCAAAGGCCAGTTTGGTGCGACGTGCAACCTCAGCAAAGCGTGCCTCGAGGGACTTATCGCTCCATGCCGGGTCATCCCGCAGCTTGTCATCGATAGCGAGGGCAAAGTCAAAGCGGTCCTGGTCTTGATCACGCCACTCGGCCAGCTCGGGTACCGCCTGCAGCGCGGCCTGAACGGGGTTTGCCGTGGGTTGATCGTGTTGCGGTGCTGCCTGTGACTCCAGCTTGTGAAGCTTGCGGGCTACTGCCGTCAGGGCTTTGCCGATCTCCGGGTAGTCCTGCGCCAGCAGATCCAGCTCGTCCGGGCTGATGTCATCAGGATCGACATCGGGATTGATCCCGTGTTTATCCAGCAACGCCTGCAACTTATCCCTTTCAGCCTGAACCTGCTGCGCACTGGCCAACTGCTCCCGCAGCTCCTTGGCCTCATGGCGTGCATGTTCAAGCACCTCGTAAGGGATGGTGTGTTGGCCGCCTTTCGCCAAGATCACCTTCTCAGGCTCCTTGGCTGCGTCATCGCCCTCCTGTGCCGCACTGGTTACCGTGCTCTGGTCGGTACTGGTTGCCCCCTCACCCGCCGACGGCGCGGGTTCTACGTCCGTTTGCTCGGTAGCAGTGCCATTGTTCAGCTCGACATCGGGCGCTTGCTCGATTTCGGCCAACATGGCTTCCAGTTCATCCAGGCTCTCAGTACCGGTCAGGTTTTCGATGCTCGTTTTCATGGTCGTCCTCGTAGGTTTTCGCGGGTGGTATCGCTGCCCAAGCGGGGGAACGCTCTCGCAAAAGCGCTCCCCGGCGAGGGCCGGATACAAAAAAGCCCGCACAAGGCGGGCAATAGAGCATGACACTACAGGCGGTAATTGGACTCACCTGAAATTATCCTGCGTTTGATATTTAGTAACAACTGTCACATGTGACAAACAAAAAAGCCCAATCTTGATAGACTGGGCCATGTTGGGGAAATGCTAACGCTGGGTGTTTATAAAAGCAACTATCAGAGCGCTATCGCATCAATCTGCTGCTGAATGGTTTCCAGTAGCTGAGCCTGCAGCACCGCCTGCTCGCTCTGAAGCGTATCCCGCTCGGCTGCTAGTCTTTCCATCTCCTGCAGGGTCTTCCCGGTCTGCGCCTGCTTGAGCGCATCCTCGAACCGGATGGAGTCGGTCAGCTTGGCAATGCGCTGAGCTTCCGCCTGCCACTTTGCGGCCTTGCCTTCCAGTTCTGCTAGCTTGGCCTGCATCTCGCGCATGGTCATTTCCTGCTGCATCTGGGCAACTTGGGCCTGCTGCTCTGCGGCGGCGCGCTCCTCGTCGCTCATCTCTTCTGGATCTTTCTGGATGTTCAGGGCGTTGCGGATCCGCTCTACAAACTCCGCTTTACGCGGCACATCCATCAGCTCCACGAGCAAGTCAAAACAGGCAGCAGCCGCTTCTGGCGGCAGCTGGGCCATCGCCTGAGTCATCCGTTCGGCCAGTTGCTGCTTGTAGGCCGCAGTCTGCTGGATTGGCGCCAGTGCGATATGCGCCCGCAACCGAGTCACATCGTTGGTCAGTTGGCCATCTTCCGCCTCGACGTTGAGCACTACCGCCTTACGCCGGCGTGGGTCATCCCGGTTGATGGTCACCTTGTAGTTGCGCTTGTTGGCCATGTCTTCCAGTAGGTACGACAGGGCCAGCTGGCCTACGAGCTGGCAGCCCATCCGGTAGTTGTCGTTTATCTCAGAGAGAGTGGTGGCGCCCTGCTCCACCAGGTTGCTTATCGCCACACCGGATTGGCCTGTTGTGCCCTGCCCCAGGAATGCTGCGTAAACGCCCATGGTGTCCTGGATGAGCTTGACCGAATCCTGCATCACCTGGAACTGCTGGGCTGCCACGTTGAAGTCCTGCTCAACCTTGAAGGCATCACTCACGCTGGTTTTGTTTTGGCGATCGGGGTTGAGCTCGATGTAGCCATCAGGACGCTCAACCTCCTCCAACACCTGGGCTCGGCTCATGTTAGTAGCGTCTTTGTCCATGATGACGCGCTTGGCCTGCAGCAGGAACGTCAGCTTGATACGACGCAGGTTAACCTCGTCCTGTGCCGGCATGGCCCGGGCAATCAAACCGTAGGGCTCTCCTGTGCGATCTTTTCGGTATCCCCAGAACGGGACCAAGGGATACATGTTGTGCGGCGCTGAACAGGGACGGTCTACCAGGTGATGAGGGCCGACAAACCAGGACTCTCGGATAACGGCCACTGGGCGACGTTCAACCCTAGCTCTGCCCATAGCAACAGCAGCACGGTGCAGCTGGTTGCCCTTGTTGAACTCCAGTGCTCGACCCGAATCAAGTAACAGTACCTGGCGCGTGGTGTAAGTGCGGTAGTAAACCACCTGAAGCAGTACTCGGTCCCGCTCTCTACTACACCACTCCACCTCTTTGCTGCTGAACTGGCTCCACTCCTCATACGCACTGACCAGGTTGGGATCCATCCCTTCAATCGAAGTCAGATTCACGATATCCGACCAATCATTGATGCTGCGCTCCAAGGTCTCCGCTTTACTGGGGAACATCGTCTTGGCTTCATCCACATCAATCCAGCGGCGGCGCATCAGCCAGCGGCAGTCACTCAAATCAGGTTCCCGGCTATGCCAGTCCCAGAACACCTCATCCCGGTGGACGTTACTGAACTTGTAACGCGGACCAAACGGGTCATCACGGCGACAAACCTCAATCCACTCCAATCCCGCTTTGATTTGGCCGGCGTAGGCCCCTCCTCGGGCGCGGTCTAACCCGCCAAGGCGGCACATATCGGCGTATTCCGCGTTCACAGCTTCGGCCAACAGCTCGATCTCTTCGTCGTGGTCATCGGCGATCACCATCAGCTCAGTCCGGCTCTTGGCCTCCATGCCCAGCACCCCGTCAATGGTTGGGGCAATCAGGTTGTGAATGGTGATAGGCTGCCCCCTCTCCTTGAGCACCTTGTCCACAACAGGTGGCAGCTGGTCGTTGTCGTAGTAGGCGCAAGCGCGATTGGCTAGGCTTCTCCAATCTGGCTGGCCATTGATATCGCTCATCAATTTGAGCAGTCGCGGGGTATCGAGGCCGCCTTTTTCAGGGGCCTTGGGCTGGGCATTGATCATCAGTTGGCCATCCAGTGCTTAGGTTTACGGGCGGATTCAGGTTTGACAATGCGAGCAGGCATTCTGGCGCGCATTTCTTGGGCAATCATGTAGCTCATCAGCTGGTCGTCGTAACAGCCTTCCTGCGCGTTCATACTGCCGCTCTTGTCGTAGACAAAGGTGGTTGCTTCGGAGATGGTGCCGATCCAGCGGATCCCCGATTGGCCGGCACGCAGCAGGGTCTTGAGGCCATCAACCAGGAGTGGCTTGGATTGCCGGGTAGTGAGCCAGCCCAAACGAGGCGTCTCATCATCTCGGTCACGGTCGATGTGCTCTTGGGTGTAGATACGGCGGATGGGATAAAGCTCCCGCAGCTTGAGCACCACAGCATGGCCATGGTTGTTGCGCTCTGGGCCGATGTAAGCTGGTCCATGCTCTGTACTGCCGTAGAACTTGCCAACGTGGGCCAGCAGCTGCGCAAAAAGCCCGGGGTCCAAGTGCCCATACCAGTGCGCGACCTGACGGCCATCGCTTCTGGCCACCACATCTAATGATGACCGGTCACCGTGTTCAAGCCCCTCTGCCACGTCGCCGCCGATGGCATAATCCTCATCAGGATCGGGCAACTCCCACACCAGCAGCATGTTCTCGAGCGACCGCTGACCCTGCTCGTCCAGCCGCTCT
Organism: Aeromonas sp. HMWF015; assembly: GCF_963878965.1. Classification (NCBI taxonomy): domain Bacteria; kingdom Pseudomonadati; phylum Pseudomonadota; class Gammaproteobacteria; order Aeromonadales; family Aeromonadaceae; genus Aeromonas; species Aeromonas sp. HMWF015. The sequence continues at coordinate 9,788 of NZ_CAWNZT010000277.1, forward strand.
GGCTTGCGGGCCTTGTGGCGCGCGCCGGTAACCGGGTCGATGTCATAGACGATGAGTGGTGCAATGCAGTCACCTTCAGCCTCCATCGTCACTATCGGGTCAAACACCCGGCGACCAGAGGTCAGAAACGCCTCTAGCGGTGTGCTGGGAAACTCCTGCTTCATTTCAGTGCCCAAGGTAGCCTCTTTGAGCACATACCATTGACGCTGTTCATCACTGATGGTGCAGCCCATCGCCTTCTCTACAGCGGCGAAGTATTCCAGCTGGGCTTTGCTGGCCACCACACCGGATGCCGGCACATCGTCGCGATACTTGGGGTCTTGCCACCAGGCGAAGAAGTGAAACTTCCAGTCGAGCTGGCTGAGCTCGCCACCGGTTCTGCTGAGCTCCAGCGACTTCATGCTCATGGCGTGGAAATCACCGCCCACGCCTTCGGCCGTTGATTCGATGAATGCCACGGCGCCCGGGTGGATGGCCTGCAGGGTACCGGTACGCACCTCTTTGGCTTTCTCAGGGTACTTGGCGCAGATCTTCCCGTGTTCAGAG
>NZ_CAWNZT010000278.1:0-1059 GCF_963878965.1 Aeromonas sp. HMWF015
TTGCGACGGACGTAGCTGATGATGGCTTCGTCAAACTTGTCGCCACCGATACGGACTGACTGGGAGTAGACCACACCGTTCAGAGAGATGATGGCCACTTCAGTGGTACCACCACCGATATCAACCACCATGGAACCGGTCGCTTCGGATACCGGCAGGCCGGCACCGATGGCTGCAGCCATAGGCTCATCGATCAGATAAACCTCGCGGGCACCTGCACCCAGAGCGGACTCCTTGATGGCGCGACGCTCAACCTGAGTGGAGCCACACGGTACACACACCAGCACACGCGGGCTGGGGCGGAAATAGTTGTTGTCGTGAACCTGCTTGATGAAGTGCTGCAGCATCTTCTCGGTCACGTAAAAATCGGCGATCACGCCGTCTTTCATCGGGCGGATCGCGGAGATGTTGCCCGGGGTACGGCCCAGCATCTGCTTGGCGGCATGACCGACAGCAGCGACCGATTTGGCGTTCCCGCGCTCTTGGCGAATGGCGACAACTGAGGGTTCGTTAAGGACGATCCCTTGATCTTTTACATAGATCAGGGTGTTGGCAGTTCCCAAATCGATCGACAGATCGTTGGAAAAGACGCCTCTGAGCTTTTTGAACATGGCTACGGGAAATCCTAAGAATTTGGAGGTGCAGAAAACCGGCTAACTTTACCAATGCCCACCCCAATGGGCAAGCGCTCAAACTGTCGCCAATCAATCAGGCGCGACAAAAATGCGAGTCATCACTCACTCGCACACGCTTGCAAACACTAATAAACAAGGATTTAGGGGGATGCTGTTGAGCCAACCCCCCTTTCACATCATTCAATGCAATACTTCGCGCCGATAAATAATTCTGTCATTACCCCGGCTGGAGCCGAAAATGGCCTCACCTTGCAGGTTGCCGTCATTGGCACTCGTTGGGTCAGACAACCAGAGGGGCTGCGACGGCTGTTTTGCCAATTCGACCTTGTAGGGGATGCGCACCGAGATGTCCGGCTTGGCAAAGTGGAACAGGATCTCCCCGTCCTTCGCCAGTGCAGCATCCCCACCCGGTGCAGAACTACCC
>NZ_CAWNZT010000279.1:0-2333 GCF_963878965.1 Aeromonas sp. HMWF015
ACCGCCGATCTCGACGGCCTGCTGTTGGCGGAAGAGGCCGCTCTGGAGTCCAGCATGGGGAGCGATTGGCACACCTTGCTGCAGTCCGGCACTCTCAAGGGGGTCATCCTCTCCCCCCGCGAAGCGTTGCGGGGACGCATGGGCTCGGAGAACTGGTGGCGCCTCGGCCAATCCCCTCTCTACCCGGATCTGTTGCTCGAAAGCTGCAGCGAGCTGATCACCGGGCGAGCCGTGGCCCCCCATGCCGCCAGCATCGAAAAACTGAGCGGGCGGGTGCTGGTCGCCGATGATCATCTGGTCAATCGTGCCCTGCTGACCCGTCAGTTGGCGATTCTGGGGGTGGAGTGCGAGGTAGTGGAAGATGGCGAGAAGGCGCTTCGCGCCTGGCAAACCCGGGATTTCGCCCTGCTGATCACCGACTGCCATATGCCGCACATGGCTGGCTACACCCTGACCCGCCGCCTGCGGGAACAAGGAGAGCAAGCCCCCATCATCGGCGTCACCGCCGATACCTCGGAGGAGGCGGCAGCCAATATGACGGCAGCCGGCATGAACGGCATGCTGTGCAAACCCTATTCGCTGGAGTCACTGCGCCAGATGCTGCTGCGGTGGTTGCCCGTAACTACGATCACAGAGAGAGTGCCCGCACGACAGATCATCAATCTCGACATGATCGGTCGCTGGCAAGATCTGTTTGGCGATGAAGGGATTGCCAAAAGCATGGCAAGGGAGTATCTGGCCTCCAACCGGAAAGATTGCCACGCTATGATGAGCGCGCTCTCCTCCGATGATAGCCAGGAGCTGGTGGAGATCGCCCACCGCATCAAGGGGGCAGCCAGAATGGTCGGGGAGCTCTCCCTGGCCGAGCAGGCGGCGCAACTGGAATCGGCGGCCCGCCTCAAGCAGTTGAGCGAGCTCGCGCTGCTGACACAGAGAGTGGAAGAACAGATGAACAATATAGAACGTGAAATGGGATTGTGGCTCGATGAATAGAACGGCAGACGAGTTGGTCATCATGGTGGTCGAGGATCACGGGTTTCAACGCAAGACCCTGATGCACCAGATCCGGGCGCTCGGTTATCAGCAACTGCTGGAGGCCGCAGACGGCATCGAAGCCCTGGCGCTGTGCCAAAGCCACACCGTCGACATCCTGTTCTGCGATCTGCGGATGCCCGGCATGGATGGCATGGCGCTGCTGCGCCGCCTCTCGCTGGGTGGCTTTCGGGGCGGCATCATCCTCTCCAGCGCGCTGGAAGATGACGTGGTGGAGGCCGTGCTGCGCATGAGCGCGGCCTATGGTCTCCATGTGCTGGGTCGCATCGAGAAACCCTCCAGCCCGCAGCGACTGCGCCAGCTGATCGACTCCTGGGCACCCAAGTCGACCCCCTCGGGCAAGGACGATGGCCTCATCCTCTCGGTGGACGAGCTCAAACGCGCCCTCGACAACGACCAGTTGCTGCCCTGGTATCAACCCAAGGTCGGCTTTGCGTCCGGCCAGTGGGTGGGGATGGAGGCGCTGGCCCGCTGGCAGCATCCGGAATACGGGCTGATCTCCCCCGGCATGTTTATCCCGCTGGCGGAAAATAACGGCCTTATCGATCAGCTGACCGATGTCATCATCAACAAGTCGCTGCAGGATTGCCATCTGTGGGTACAGACCGGTCTCTCCCTCAATCTGTCGATGAACCTCTCCACCACCTCGCTGATCGAGGGGGATCTCTGCCACTTCCTGATCAACCAGTGCCAGCGCTGGGGCGTCAACCCCGAGCTGATCACCCTGGAGGTGACCGAAAGCTCGTTTGTCGAGGATATCGGCAAGGCACTGGAGGTGCTGACCCGGCTGCGGATGCACGGCTTTGGCCTCTCCATCGATGACTTCGGTACCGGCTACTCCTCGATGCAGCAGCTGGCGCTGCTGCCGTTTACCGAGCTCAAACTTGATCGATCTTTTGTCGATCGCTGCTATGCCGACCCCTCCCGTCTGGCCATCATCGAATCGAGCATCGAGCTGGCACGCAAGCTGGGGCTGAAATCAGTCGCCGAAGGGGTGGAAGATGTGCAGACCTGGCAACTGCTGGCCAAGCTGGGGTGCGATATCTGTCAGGGCTTCTTCACCGCCCGCCCGATGCCGCGCAGCGAACTGCAGCACTGGCACCAGATCTGGCAAGCCCGACTGCCGACCCTGATATCCGGCTGATCTCCTGCAACCAACCCTTTGGGCCAACAACGCGCCGACCGACAACGTGAATGGCCGCCTTGGAAAAGGTGGCCATTTTCTTTGTGTCGGGCTCGCCACTCACGCATGCCCGCCCCCTATCCACCAACCTTTTATC
>NZ_CAWNZT010000280.1:0-1088 GCF_963878965.1 Aeromonas sp. HMWF015
CCGCCATGCTGAATAAACGAGACGCCAGCAGCCATTGCTGGCGTTTTTCATTGGTCCCGGATGAGAGTGGCGGACTGCAACGGCTTGGCCCGCGCGGCTTGCCCTATGCAAACGTTATGCATTTTTCCGATTTATTCATCTGAGCGGTATATTTAATCGAGCACGATAAATCCCTCGTTTTCACCTTACAAAAAGTAACCGGATAGACTCTTTCCGAACCGTCACAATCCGGTTACTCTAGCGCCCCCTCACGGCTCTCGCTGCCGCTCATGGAATTCAGAGATATTCATCAAGGTTGGATGGTGCGCCACTGAACAGGTGGCCAGATAGTTCATGCCAGGAGGGCGTGAACCGGACGAGTGCTACGAATTTAACGACCACCAGGATACGCCATGAATACCAGTTCCATGACCATAGGCAAAAAACTCACTGCCGGCTTTGCCGTGCTCGGTTTGATGGTCGCCTTTATCGGCGGCTTCTCGTTGCTGGAGTTCAGCAATATGAACCGGGCGGCTATCGGTTTTACCGACAGCATCCTGCCCGCAGTCAACCGCACCAATGACATCGGTGACAGCATCAGTGAGCTGCGTCGTTATGAGCTGGCTCTGTTCCTGGTGGCCTCTGATCCCCAGAAGCGTGCCGAGTATCGCACCACTGCCGCCCAACTGGTGGAACGCCTCAAACAGCAGGTGATTGACCACGACAAAACCATCTGGGCGCAGGACGTGGAAGAGCGTCGCACCTTCGATATGGTCAAGACCGACTGGGCAAGCTACCTGGCCCTGCACCAGCAAGTGAAGCAATTGCAGGATAGCGGCCTGATGAGCGAGGCCCAGACCGTATTCATGGCTCAGGGGATCCCCCTCTACAACAACCTGCACAAGTCGGTGGCGGAGTTGATCCGCATCAACCATGGCTATGCGACCGAGTCGCGCAAGGTCGTGGTTGCCTCCTATGACTCCGCCAAGTTGAGCGTCACCATCGCGCTGGTGATCGGTCTGATCCTTGTGGTGGTGCTCTCCGTGGTACTGACCCGCCAGATCCGCGATCCGCTGATCATGCTGGCACGTCAGGCCCAGCGCATTGCC
>NZ_CAWNZT010000281.1:0-548 GCF_963878965.1 Aeromonas sp. HMWF015
CCCGTGGTGTCGATGGGCGTCACTTTCTGCCCCACCCACTCCAGCAACTCGCCATCAAGGCGAGCCACCACCCCGGCCGCCCCTCTGGTCACCAGCACCAGCGCCGGGCCAGAGAGAGTTGCAAGCCCGGCGACCAGTTCATCCTCGCCGCTCAGCAGTTGCAGCTCCTCGATGGAGAGCTTGACCACATCCGCCTGTGCGATGGCTTCGCGCACCAGCGGCAGCATCTCGGCGGGGTTGCCCCACACCTCGGGGCGCAGGTTGGGGTCGAAGCAGACCCGTCCGCCTGCCGCCTTGATGGCGGCCATGGCCTGCAGGCAGCTGGTGCGTACCGGCTCGTTGGCGAGCGCGATGGAGCAGGTCAGCAACCACTGACCGGCATCGAAACGGGGCAACTCATCCGGGGTGAGGAACTGGTCGGCGCTGGGGCGCACCATAAAGGTGAAGCTGCGCTCCCCCTCATCATCCAGTGCCACCAGCACGGTAGAGGTTCGATGGTCTGGATCGAGCCGCAGCGCGGCCACATCCACCCCCTCCCCGCTCAGGGT
>NZ_CAWNZT010000281.1:558-5957 GCF_963878965.1 Aeromonas sp. HMWF015
CCGGGATCAAGTCCACCACCGCATCCCCCATTACCCACACACGATTCGTCACCTTGCTACTCCACTGCTGCATCGGATCCACGGTCAAACCCGAACTCTGTTCTGTTGGCTGGCATTATCAGCTAAACCGTTTTAGCCAACCAGCAGATCTCGGTACCAGCTGCCATTTTTGTGATCGGGATAACGAACTAGAACCAGGTTTCCATCTGTACGCCAAAGTTCCACTCGCCACCGGCGGTGAAGTTGCTCTGGCCCATGGCATCGTCGCTGGCGTAGTTGTCGAGCTCGGAGGACCAGTCCATCCAGGTGGCGAACACCCGCAGTTCGGGCCGCTCGAAGAATCCGGCGGTCTGCGCCTTGAAGGTGGGGGCGAAGGTGAGTTTGGTGAAGTTGCCGTTCACCGCCTGGCGACCCTTGTAGCCCTTGGGATCAAGGTCCATGTACTGCCAGGCCGCCTCGTAGACCAGCTCGACGTTCTGGCTCAGCACCTGCGCCACTCGGGTATTGAAGGTGAGCCAGCGGTACTCATCCCCTTTCACGTAGCGATCCTGACTCTGCTCGGCCAGCAGGGCCGGGGCAAAACGCCAACGCGAGTTGAGATCGGTAGCGCCAAACACGGCGACCCGCACCGCATCGGCGTCCGGCAACAGCTCGCTGTCAGAGCCCAGCCCCTTGACCTCGGCCCCCAGCCCATGACCATACAACACCGCCGCCTTGGCAAAACCGGGGTTGATGCCAAAGAAGCTATCGCCGTGGTAGGCCAGCAGGGTGTGTGCCCCCTTGTCCGCCGCCTCGCTGCCCGCCCCCTTGTCATTGATGCGGGCATCATTGTCCTTGGCCGAGAGGCCGTTCACCATCCACTGCCAGTTGCCGACGCGGTTGTTCATGGTGAGGATGTAGCTCTCGATATCGGAAAGACCGCTGGCGCTGATGTCGCCGTAATCACGGCCATAGAGAGAGAAATTGGCCTTCCAGCTGTCGGCCAGCTGCACGTCATAAACGCCGCCGCCGGTACCGGCCAGGAACACCACGTCGGAATCGAGCCAGTGGATGTCAAAGTTGTCCCGATCAAAGCGCTTGCCCGCCCACAGCACCGCATTCTTGAAGGGGCCGTCGAAGCTCGCCAGATTGCCGATCTCGGCAAACACCTGACGGGTATTGAGGCTCGAATCGCTGGCGGTCCAGTCGTTGCTGGTCTCCACCCCGTCAGCCAGCATCAGCTTGTAGCGGGCCCAGCTGCCATCCTCGAAGGTCTGGGTTTTCAGCAGGTTGGCCTCCATGTAGGTGTCATCCTCGTTGCCAAGGCGACCCACAGCGCCCCCCACGGATCCTGCCGGGGTGATGTAGGGGCCGCCGCGCCCACCGTTGCCATTGCTGTTGACCAGGAGGCCCGAGCGGGCATAGCCATGAAACTCGAAGCCCTGGGCACCAGCGGTCTTCTCATCCACCTTCTGGCTGCGGTTGTTGGCCACCTGCGCCTGCTCGCTGGCCGCGCTCGCCTTCACTTCCGCCTGACTGGCACGGCTCTCTGCCGCCTCGGCTCTCGCTTCGGCCGCCTGTACCCGCGCCTCCAGCGCCGCCAGACGGGCCTCGATACCGCCATCCGCCGCCCACAGCGGGCTGCTCATCCCCAATCCCAGCGCTACCGCCAGCGCCAACTTGCTCTTGAACATCATCATCTTCCTCACCTGTCATCTGTGGCCCGAACGGGCGCTGTTGTTATCGACAGCCAGAGCATAGCTAAACCAATTTAGCTAACTCAATATGACAACTAAACCGTTTCAGCAACAGTGTGAGCGGGATAACATTTGTACAGCAGGAATTGGCGGGAGTTGTGAGGAGGATCCCTCATCAGGATCCACTCAATAAGGCGGATCCTGGCGAAATGACGGGCAAAAAAAGAGCCGGCACAAGGCCGGCTCTGTTTATTCGGGTCGCTGAAATCAGCTGGTCAGATCGTCGAAGAAGCGTTTCACCCCTTCGAAGAAGCCTTCCGATTTCGGCTTGTGGGTCTTGGCAGCGGCACCGCTGAACGACTCGTCCAGCTGGCGCAACAGCTCTTTCTGCTGCTCGGTGAGGTTGACCGGAGTCTCGATCACCACCTTGCACATCAGATCCCCTACCTGACCGGAGCGCACGGATTTCACGCCCTTGCCGCGCATGCGGAACATCTTGCCGGTCTGGGTCTCCGGAGTGACCTTGAGCTTGACGCGGCCATCCAGGGTCGGCACTTCAATCTCGCCACCGAGGGCGGCTGCGGTGAAGCTGATGGGCACTTCGCAGTAGAGGTTGTTGCCGTCACGCACGAAAATTTCGTGCTCTTTGACGTGCACCTGTACGTAGAGATCCCCTGCCGGAGCTCCTGCTTCCCCTTCGCCAGAGAGACGGATGCGATCGCCGGTATCGACGCCCGCCGGAATTTTCACCGACAGGGTCTTGGTGCGCTGATAGCGACCTTCACCGTGACACTTGCGGCACGGATCCTTGATGATCTTGCCGCGACCGTGACAGTGCGGGCAAGCCTGCTGCACCGCGAAGAAGCCCTGACGCATCTGCACCTGGCCGGAGCCGTGGCAGGTCGGGCAAGTCTGGGCACTGCTGCCGGTATGGGCACCGGAGCCGTTACAGACTTCACAGTGAACCAGGGTCGGCACCTTGATCTCCTTGGAGACCCCGCGTACCGCCTCTTCCAGCGTCAGCTCCATGGTGTAACGCAGGTCGGAGCCACGGGCCGGGCCACGACGAGCACCACCACGGCCACCGCCGAAGATGTCACCGAATACGTCACCAAACATGTCGGCGAAGTCGGCACCGCCGCCAAAGCCACCGTGGCCACCGCCACCCTGGCTCGGGTCGACACCGGCATGGCCGTACTGGTCGTAACGGGCACGCAGGTTGGCATCGGTCAGGACCTCGTAGGCTTCCTTGACCTCTTTGAACTTCTCTTCGGATGCGGCATCACCCTGATTACGATCCGGGTGATACTTCATGGCCAGGCGCTTGTACGCCTTCTTGATCTCGCGATCGTCGGCATCTTTCGCCACACCCAGTACTTCGTAGAAATCGCGCTTCGACATACTCATCCTGTGGTTACGCAGACGGGCGTTGGTTACCCAACGCCCGTGAATTCATTGACCAAGCCGATGGGCGAAGCGGACTCCGCCCATCTGGGTAGGGCTTACTTCTTGTCGTCTTTCACTTCTTCGAACTCGGCGTCGACTACGTCGTCGTCAGCCTTGGCAGAAGAGGAGGACTGACCGGCATCAGCACCGGCTGCACCCTGGGCCTGAGCCTGCTGCTGGGCAATTTCCATCAGCTTCTGGGACGCTTCCAGCAGAGCCTGCTGTTTGGCTTCGATAGCAGCCTTGTCGTCACCCTTGATGGCAACTTCCAGCTCGCTCAGAGCGGCTTCGATCTTGGTCTTGTCGTCGGCAGGCAGGGCTTCACCAGCTTCGGTGATCTGCTTGCGTACAGAGTGGACCAGACCATCAGCCTGGTTGCGAGCCTGTACCAGCTCTTCAAACTTCTTGTCCTCGGCCGCGTTGGCTTCGGCTTCGCGTACCATGCGCTCGATCTCGTCATCAGACAGACCAGAGGAGGCCTGAATGGTGATCTTCTGCTCTTTGTTGGTCTCTTTGTCTTTCGCAGAGACGTGCAGGATACCGTTGGCATCGATGTCGAAGGTCACTTCGATCTGCGGCAGACCGCGCGGTGCCGGACGGATGCCTTCCAGGTTGAACTGGCCCAGAGACTTGTTGTCGCTGGCGCGCTTGCGCTCACCCTGCAGCACGTGAATGGTCACGGCAGACTGGTTGTCTTCGGCAGTGGAGAACACCTGGGACTTCTTGGTCGGGATGGTGGTGTTCTTCTCGATCAGCGCAGTCATCACGCTGCCCATGGTTTCGATACCCAGAGAGAGCGGGGTAACGTCCAGCAGCAGAACGTCGGTCTTGTCACCGGACAGTACGGCACCCTGAATGGCAGCACCCATGGCCACGGCTTCGTCCGGGTTGACGTCTTTACGCGGCTCTTTGCCAAAGAACTCGGCAACGGTCTTCTGAACCAGCGGCATACGAGTCTGGCCACCAACCAGGATCACGTCGTCGATCTCGCCAACTGCCAGACCGGAGTCTTTCAGGGCGACACGAACCGGCTCCAGAGAGTCCTTCACCATGTCTTCTACCAGGGATTCCAGCTTGGCGCGGGTCACCTTGATGTTCATGTGCTTCGGACCGGTGGCATCTGCAGTGATGTACGGCAGGTTGACGTCGGTCTGCTGGGCAGAAGAGAGCTCGATCTTGGCTTTCTCGGCGGCATCTTTCAGACGCTGCAGAGCCAGCTGGTCGTTGCGCAGGTCGATGCCCTGCTCACGCTTGAACTCGTCTACCAGATAGTTGATGACGCGGTTGTCGAAGTCTTCACCACCCAGGTGGGTGTTACCGTTGGTCGCCAGTACTTCGAAGGTGGTTTCGCCTTCAACTTCGTCGATCTCGATGATGGAGATATCGAAAGTACCGCCACCCAGGTCATATACGGCAACCTTGCGCTCGCCCTTGACCTTGTTCACGCCGTAAGCGAAAGCAGCAGCAGTCGGCTCGTTGATGATGCGTTTTACATCCAGACCTGCGATGCGACCGGCATCCTTGGTAGCCTGACGCTGGGCGTCGTTGAAGTAGGCCGGAACAGTGATAACGGCTTCGGTTACCGGCTCGCCCAGATAGTCTTCGGCGGTCTTCTTCATCTTTTTCAGCACTTCGGCAGAGATCTGCGGCGGTGCCATTTTCTTGCCCTTCACTTCAACCCAGGCGTCGCCGTTGTCAGCTTTGGCGATGGCGTACGGCATGATTTTCAGGTCACGCTGCACTTCTTCATCTTCAAAACGACGACCGATCAGACGCTTGATGGCGAACAGGGTGTTTTTCGGGTTGGTGATGGCCTGACGCTTGGCCGGCTGACCAACCAGGATCTCGCCATCATCGGCATAGGCAATGATGGACGGAGTAGTACGATCGCCTTCTGCGTTCTCGATCACGCGAGCAGTGTCGCCATCCAGAATAGCGACGCAGGAGTTGGTAGTACCCAGGTCAATACCGATGATTTTACCCATTTGACGAATCTCCAAATACTTTGAATAAACTGGCGAGGAACTCGCCTTAATGCGTTAACGGCTAGGTGGGGGCTGCCAATCTGGCTTTCAAGCTCCCGGCATCAAATTTTTTGTGCCGCCGCGGCCTTGCTACCTATATGGGGTCGCCAGACGCAGCTTCAAGCCCCAACCCTAAAAAACCACACCCTTTGTCATGGTTGCGCGGTCACGTTGAGCCGTAAACCGGGCAAGATGAACAGGTGCTGCACTGCGAAACAAAAAGCCCGCCACAGGGCGGGCTCGGGCACCCACA
>NZ_CAWNZT010000281.1:5971-7674 GCF_963878965.1 Aeromonas sp. HMWF015
CTTTGGCGATCATCACCATGGCCGGACGGATCACCCGACCGTTGAGGTCATAGCCCTTCTGCATCACTGCAATGACGGTGTTCGGGGCCACATCGGCACTCGGCACCATGCTCATCGCCTGATGGGCGTTGGGGTCAAACGGCTGGTTGATCGGGTCGAGCGCCACCAGACCAAACTTGGCCACGCCGCTCTGCATGGATTTCAGGGTCAGCTCGACACCTTCGATCATCGGCTTGAGGGCTTCGTTCTCCTTGTCGGCCAGTTCGATGGCACGCTCAAGGTTGTCCAGCACCGGCAGCAGTTCATTGGCGAACTTCTCCAGAGCGAATTTGTGCGCCTTCTCCACATCCAGCTCGGTACGACGGCGCAGGTTCTCCATCTCGGCGGCGGTACGCAGGGCGCGTTCACGCTCTTCCGCCGCTTTTTGGATGGCGGTTTCCAGCTGCGCTTCCAGTTCGGCAATGCGGGCCTGCTCGGCTGTCACTTCACTGTCTACATCGGTCGGCTCGACTGGCTGGGCTTCCACTTGCTCCATCGCTTCAACCTTTTGCTCTTCGTGGTTCATGACATCTCCAATTCCGGGGTTACTTATGAGGGCCCTGACGTCTGGTTGAGCGACCGGACGACAACAGACCGACTATGTTGGCGCTATTATGGGGATGCATCCCCGGCTTTCAAGGGGTAAAGGGCAATCAGGGTTGCTGAATAGCCGCAACCGGCGGTTTATCCGGGTTACCGCTCACCGTTTAACCAGTAACCTCAAGGGGATAGCCACCCCCGTCACACGGGAGAGCGTCACAAGCGGAGCAAAGCACTGTATACTGGCCCGCAATACCCATCCCAGATCTGACTGACTATGGATTCTCCGTTCAAAACCATCGCCCTGATTGGCAAACCCCACCATGAGGGGGCCAACCAGACGCTGACCGGCCTGCATCAATACCTGACCGCCCGCGGCTTTCGGGTACTGGTGGAGAGCCGGGTCGCCCAGACCCTGAGCATCCTCGATGAAAACGTGATGGATCTGGTGCAACTGGGCCAGCAGGCCGATCTCGCCATCGTGGTCGGCGGTGACGGCAACATGCTGGGGGCGGCGCGGGTTCTGTCACGCTTCGATGTGGCGGTGATCGGGGTAAACCGGGGCAACCTCGGCTTTCTGACCGATCTCTCGCCACAAGATTACCTGCTGCCGCTGGAGCAGGTGCTCTCCGGCCACTACAAGAGCGAACACCGCTTCCTGCTGGAAGCCTCGGTCTATCGCCACGGCGAGCGCAAGTCGAGCAATCTGGCGGTCAACGAGGCGGTACTGCACCCGGGCAAGATCGCCCACATGATCGAGTTCGAGGTCTATATCGATGGCAGCTTTATGTATAGCCAGCGTTCGGACGGCATCATAGTCGCCACTCCGACCGGCTCCACCGCCTACTCCCTGTCGGCAGGTGGTGCCATCCTCACCCCCAAGCTCAACGCCATCACACTGGTGCCCATGTTCCCGCATACCCTCAGCAGTCGCCCCATCGTGCTCGATGCCGACAGCGAAGTACGGCTGCTGGTCTCGCCGGATAATCAGGACGATGCCATGCAGGTCAGCTGTGACGGTCAGGTAACCCTGGCGGTCCACCCGGGGGACGAGATCCTGATCAAGAAGAGTCACCACCAGCTTCATCTGGTGCATCCCCTCGACTACAGCTACTTCCACGTGC
>NZ_CAWNZT010000282.1:0-20668 GCF_963878965.1 Aeromonas sp. HMWF015
GGGGATAAACCTGTCCAGATAGATAGCAACACTCATCCCGAATTTCCCGGCACAGCAGCAATGGCGGCATGATTCGTTATTGGTAAAAATAATCGGCTCATCAACACCATGCTAACACTGCAATCAGGGTGAATGTCGGAGTTAATTGATAATGACATTTATTATGGCGCACCACTATATCAACCGGCACGTACCAAAACTATAGTTTAGGGTATGAAGTTTTTTATATAACCCTATGTTTTACGTAAAAATAATAATCTGGCGCTCAATTATAGGTCAGGAAGTATGAAGGGTCTGCCCAACGCGTGACCTTGCGGGCCGTTCAATGAGAGTGCTTTGGCAATGTCCGCCATGGCCGTCCAGCGATTTTCACACCAGGCTGGCGCCAACAGAGTTGGACGGCGCGCGGAGGCCGAAATCCGGTGATACACCACCTCGGGCGGTGTGTGCTGGATCATGGCGACTGCGGCTTCCACATACTGCTCAAGCGTCAATACCTCAAGGCGCCCCGCCTGCCACGCTTTGCCAAGAGTACTGCCCTCTACCACATGAAGCGGATGCAGCTTGATCCCCTCAACACCGGTCTCAACGATACGATGCAGGGTATCGAGGCTGTCCATCGGCACTTCGCCCGGCAGGCCGACGATCAGATGAGCACATACCTTGATGCCGCGCTGATGGGCTCGTCTTACCGCATCCTCATAGGCGGCATAACCGTGGCCGCGGTTGATCCGTTGCAGGGTCTTGTCGTTGGCACTTTGCAGCCCGAGCTCCAGCCACACCTCGTAGCCCCGGGCCTGATAGCCCGCCAACAGATCCAGCACCGCATCCGGTACGCAATCGGGGCGAGTGCCCACGCAGAGCCCCACCATATCGCTCACCGACAGCGCCTCTTCATACATACGCTGCAGATACTCGACCTCGGCATAGGTGCTGGTATAGGCCTGAAAATAGGCAAGATAGCGCTTGGCACGGGTGACTTCGTCCCGGCGAGCCAGCAGTTGTTGCACCACGGAGAGTTGTTGGGCCGACTCGTCAGCAAAAGAGGATACGTTGCAGAAGGTGCAGCCACCACGGCCCAGGGTGCCGTCACGGTTCGGGCAGGTGAAGGCCCCGTGGATGGAGAGTTTGTGGATCTTCTGACCATGACGCTGCTTGAGATCCTGACCGAATGTATTGACGAGTTCGTGTAACTGCATGACACCTCCGCTAAAGGAGCGCCATTGTACGAGCTTGCGCAAAACAGGGGCTGAGCTGGATCAAGCTAGCGGAGAGGGTAAAACATATAAATACCCGACCAATTTTGAATAAATATAGAGAAAAAGCGCAAAAAAAGGATTTTTACAGTTCTTTGACGATTCAAACAGTAAACATCCATATGAAAATGAGACCTGATAACCCACTGTTGAACAATGAAAAATTCAAAGAGACCCGACAGCACACAATTGCAAGCATGGGATATTGAAAATGTGATCCCTTCCGCTGTCGGCCACATCGGGTTGGTAAAATTACTACATTCGCCCATCGTCGCCGAGCGCACCATTGAGCCCGCCAATGGCGATATATTTAACCAACAAAATCAAACTACACAGAATAAACACTCCATAACTGCGAGCGAATCCCCCTAACCCGACATTTTGTTATGCGAATGTAACCATGAAGACAAACCTGACCTGCGATTGACCTCGCCAGAAAATCCCATTAGTTTGGAGATTCGCCACGTCAGGCAGACGGAACCACAAGAGCCAATCGCAATTTATGCAGTCAGGTGATGACTGTGCGATGCAAGGCCGAGCAAGGGAGAAATGCAATGTCACTATATGATCCAAAGCTGGAGAGGGATAACTGTGGCTTCGGCCTGTTGGCCCACATGGAAGGGGAAGCCAGCCACAAGCTTGTCCGTCTCGCGATGTCAGCATTGGCTCGCATGCAGCACCGCGGCGGGATCTCCGCCGATGGCAAGACCGGCGATGGTTGCGGTCTGCTGCTGCAAAAACCGGACAGCTTCTTCAGAGCTGTCGCCGAGGAGAAAGGATGGCACCTTGGCCGCAACTATGCGGTCGGCATGCTGTTTCTCAACCCTGACCCCGTATTGGCCCAGCAGACCCGCGACATCATCGACGAAGAGCTGGAAAAAGAGACCCTGAGTCTGGTCGGCTGGCGCAAGGTGCCCGTCGATACCAACGTACTGGGTACCATCGCCAAAGCCTCCCTGCCCAGCATTGAACAGGTCTTTGTCAACGCCCCGCCCGGCTGGGTCGACAAGGATCTCGAGCGCCGTCTCTATATCGTGCGTCGCCGCATCGAAAAGCGCGTCAACGATGACTACTTCTACGTGGTCAGCCTCTCCAACCTGGTCACCGTCTATAAAGGGCTGTGCATGCCGGTGGACTTGCCGCGCTTCTATCTGGATCTCGCCGACATCCGTATGCAGGCGGCCATCTGCGTCTTCCACCAACGTTTCTCCACCAACACCAGCCCGCGCTGGCCGCTGGCCCAGCCGTTCCGCTATCTGGCCCACAACGGCGAGATCAACACCATCGCCGGCAACCGCCAGTGGGCCAAGGCGCGCAGCTACAAGTTTGCCACGCCGCTGATCCCCGATTTGCAGGAAGCGGCCCCCTTCGTCAACACCACCGGCTCTGACTCCTCCAGCCTCGACAACATGCTGGATCTCTTCCTCGCCGGTGGTATGGACCTGTTCCGCGCCATGCGCCTGTTGATCCCGCCTGCATGGCAAAAACATCCGAACATGGATGACGACCTGCGCGCCTTCTACGACTTCAACTCCATGCACATGGAGCCGTGGGACGGCCCGGCCGGTATCGTCATGACCGACGGTCGCTACGCCACCTGCGCACTTGATCGCAACGGTCTGCGTCCGGCCCGCTACGTCATCACCAAAGACAAGTTCATCACCCTCGCCTCAGAAGTCGGTACCTGGGACTACACCCCGGACGAAGTGCTGGAGAAGGGCCGGGTCGGCCCGGGCGAGCTGTTCGTGGTGGATACCAGCAACGGCAAGGTGTGGACCAGCTTCGAGATCGATGACGATCTCAAGAACCGCCACACCTACAAGCAGTGGATGGACAAGCACTGCACCCGACTGGTGCCGTTCGAGCAGATGGACGACAGCCAGACCGGTAGCCGCGAGTTCTCCGACGATCAGCTGAAAACCTATCAGAAGCTGTTTGGCTACTCCTTCGAGGAGCTGGATCAGATCATCCGGGTTCTCGGTGAAAATGGTCAGGAAGCGGTGGGCTCCATGGGGGATGATACCCCGATGGCGGTGCTCTCCTCCGGCCCGCGTACCCTCTATGACTACTTCCGCCAGATGTTTGCGCAGGTGACCAACCCACCCATCGACCCGCTGCGGGAAAACCACGTGATGTCGCTGGCCACCTGTATCGGTCGCGAGCAGAACGTCTTCAACGAAACCTTCGGCCACGCCCACAGGGTGCTGTTCCAGTCACCGATCCTGCTCTACTCCGACTTCCACCAGCTGCTGGCACTGGAAGGTGAGTACTACCGCCATCAGGTGATCAGCCTCAACTTCAAGCCCGAAGAGGGGCTGGAAGCGGCCATCGTGCGCATCTGCGAGGAGGCAAAAACCGCCGCAAAGAGTGGCACCGTGCTACTGGTGCTGTCGGATCGCGATATCAGCGCCGACACCCTGCCGATCCCGGCCGCCATGGCGGTGGGCGCGGTACAGCGCACCCTGGTGGACAACAACCTGCGCTGCGACGCCAACATTCTGGTGGAGACTGCAAGCTGCCGTGACCCGCACCACTTCTCGGTGCTGCTGGGCTTTGGCGCGACCGCCATCTACCCCTATCTCGCTTACGAAACCCTGGCCAAACAGGTTGAAGAGGGCGTGCTCACCATGTCCCTGCGCCAGGCCATGGTCAACTACCGCAACGGCATCAACAAGGGGCTCTACAAGGTGATGTCCAAGATGGGCATCAGCACAGTCGCCAGCTATCGCTGCTCCCAACTGTTCGAAGCGGTAGGCCTGGCCAAGTCGGTGATCGATACCTGCTTCCGTGGCGTTTCCAGCCGTATTCAGGGTGCCGACTTTGCCGACATCCAGCAGGATCAGCACAATCTGGCCCGTCAGGCCTGGCTGGTGCGCAAGCCCCTCCCCCACGGCGGCCTGCTCAAGTTCGTCCACGGCGGCGAGTACCACACCTACAACCCGGATGTAGTGCAGACCCTGCAAACCGCAGTGCGCTCCGGCAACTATGCCGATTACAAGGAGTATGCCCGTCTGGTGAACGAGCGCCCGGTTGCCACCCTGCGCGATCTGCTGGCACTGAAGAAGGTCGACAATCCGGTCGCGCTGGATCAGGTGGAGCCGGCCGACAAGCTGTTCCCCCGCTTCGACTCCGCTGCCATGTCCATCGGCGCCCTCGGCCCTGAAGCCCACGAGGCACTGGCTGTCGCCATGAACCGCCTCGGCGGTCAGAGCAACTCCGGCGAAGGGGGCGAAGATCCCAAGCGCTTCGGTACAGAGAAGAACTCCCGCATCAAACAGGTGGCTTCCGGCCGCTTCGGTGTCACCCCCCACTACCTGATGAACGCCGATGTGGTGCAGATAAAGGTGGCTCAGGGGGCCAAGCCCGGCGAGGGTGGCCAGCTGCCCGGTGACAAGGTGACTGCCCAGATCGCCCAGCTGCGTTATTCCGTGCCCGGCGTGACCCTGATTTCACCGCCGCCGCACCACGACATCTACTCCATCGAGGATCTGGCCCAGCTCATCTTCGACATCAAGCAGATCAACCCAAGCTGTCTGGTGTCGGTGAAACTGGTCTCCGAGCCGGGCGTTGGCACCATTGCCTGCGGCGTGGCCAAGGCCTATGCCGACTTCATCACCATCTCCGGTTATGACGGCGGCACTGGCGCGAGCCCCCTCACCTCGGTCAAATATGCCGGCTCCCCGTGGGAACTGGGTCTGGCTGAAACCCAGCAGGCGCTGGTCGCCAACGGTCTGCGCCACAAGGTGCGGCTGCAGGTGGATGGCGGTCTCAAAACCGGCCTCGACATCATCAAGGCGGCCATCCTCGGCGCCGAGAGCTTCGGCTTTGGCACCGGCCCCATGGTGGCGCTCGGTTGCAAATACCTGCGTATTTGCCACCTGAACAACTGCGCCACCGGCGTTGCCACTCAGGATGAGAAGCTGCGTCGCGAGCACTTCACCGGCCTGCCGGAGATGGTGATGAACTACTTCAAGTTCATCGCCGAAGAGACCCGCGAGCTGATGGCCCAGCTCGGCGTCACCCAGCTGACCGACCTGATTGGCCGCACCGATCTGCTGGAAGCCCTGCCCGGCCTCACCGCCCGTCAGGCCAAGCTGGATCTCTCTGGCATTCTGGCCCGTCCGGTAGCACCAGCAGGCTCCAGCCTGTTCAGCCAGCAGCACAACCCCACTTTCGACAAGGGGCCGCTCAACCTCAAGATGGTGGAAGATCTGCTGGAAGCGGTGGAAACCTCAAGCGGTGGCGAGTTCCGCTACGACATTCGCAACACCGACCGCTCGGTGGGTGCGCGCCTCTCGGGCGAGATCGTCAAACGTCACGGCAATCAGGGGATGGCGGCGGATCCGGTCAAGGTACACTTCAACGGCACCGCAGGCCAGAGCTTCGGCGTCTGGAACGCGGGTGGCCTTGAGATGATCCTCACCGGTGACGCCAACGACTACGTGGGCAAGGGGATGACCGGCGGCAAGCTGGTGATCAAGCCTCATGTCGGCGTGGCGTTCAAATCCCACGAAGCAGCCATCATCGGCAACACCTGCCTCTACGGCGCCACCGGCGGCAAACTCTACGCCGCGGGCACTGCCGGCGAGCGTTTCGCGGTGCGCAACTCAGGCGCCCTGGCGGTGGTCGAGGGAATTGGCGACAACGGTTGTGAATACATGACCGGCGGCATCGTCACCGTGCTCGGTCAGACTGGCGTCAACTTCGCGGCGGGCATGACCGGCGGCTTTGCCTACGTGCTCGACGAGTGCGGCAACTTCGCCAAGCGCACCAACCCCGAGCTGGTGGAACTGCTGGACGTGGCGGATCTCGCCATCCATCAGGAGCACCTGCGCGGCATCATCACGGCGCACCTCAATGAGACCGGCAGCTCGCGCGCCGAGGAGATCCTGGCCAACTTCGACTCCTATGTGCCCAAGTTCAGGCTGATCAAACCCAAGTCCAGCGACGTGAAATCGCTGCTGGGTCACACCAGCCGTTCCAGTGCAGAACTCAGAATCCAGGCGCAATAAGGAGGGAACCCTATGAGCCAGAACGTATTTCAGTTTATCGATGTCCAGCGGGTCGACCCGCCCAAGAAGCCGCTCAAGATCCGCAAAATCCAGTTTGTGGAGATCTACGAGTCCTTCAATCAGCCGCAGGTACAGATGCAGGCGGATCGCTGCCTCGAGTGCGGCAACCCCTACTGCGAGTGGAAGTGTCCGGTCCACAACTACATCCCCAACTGGCTGAAACTGGCCAAAGAGGGGCGCATTCTGGAGGCGGTGGAGCTCTCCCACCAGACCAACAGCCTGCCGGAAGTGTGCGGTCGGGTCTGCCCGCAGGATCGTCTCTGTGAGGGCTCCTGCACCCTCAACGATCGCTTCGGCGCGGTGACCATAGGCAACATTGAAAAATACATCACCGACAAGGCGTTCGAGATGGGCTGGAAGCCCGATCTCTCGAACGTGATCAAGACCGGCAAGCGGGTCGCCGTCATTGGCGCGGGCCCGGCGGGTCTTGCCTGCGCCGACGTGCTGGCACGCAACGGCGTCACCCCGGTGGTGTTTGACAAGTATCCGGAGATCGGCGGCCTGCTCACCTTCGGCATCCCCTCCTTCAAGCTGGAAAAAGAGGTGATGCAGCGTCGCCGCGAGATCTTCCAGGGGATGGGCGTGGAGTTTCGTCTCGAGACCGAAGTGGGCAAGGACATCACCTTCGCCGATCTGCTCGGCGAGTTCGATGCGGTCTTCCTCGGGGTCGGCACCTACAAATACATGAAGGGCGGCTTTGCCAACGAAGAGGCGCCGGGCGTCTATGACGCCCTGCCCTACCTCATCGCCAACGCCAACCGGTTGCTGGGCTTTGAGAAGGCGCAAGCCGACTACATCGACTTCGCCGGCAAGCAGGTGGTGGTGCTGGGCGGTGGCGATACCGCCATGGACTGCGTGCGTACCGCTATCCGTCAGGGGGCCGACAAGGTGATCTGCGCCTATCGCCGCGATGAGGAGAACATGCCGGGCTCCAAGCGGGAGGTGAAAAACGCCCGCGAGGAGGGGGTTGAGTTTATGTTCAACCTGCAACCGGTGGCGGTCGAGCTGGATGCCAACGGTCGCACCGTCGGCATCAAGGTGGTGAGCACCGAGTTGGGTGAACCCGACGCCAATGGCCGCCGCAATCCGGTGGTCATCGAGGGCTCCGAACAGGTGCTGGCTGCCGATGCGGTGGTGATGGCGTTTGGCTTCCAGCCCAACCCCCAACCCTGGATGGCGGAGTTCGGCATCGAGCTCGACAACCGGGATCGCATCAAGGCGCGCGAGCAGGCGGAATATGCCTTCCAGACCAGCAATCCCAAGGTGTTCGCCGGTGGCGACGCCGTGCGTGGCTCCGATCTGGTGGTGACCGCCATCTACGAAGGGCGCAAGGCAGCCGAAGGGATCATGGATTACCTCGCGGTCTGATCCGACCGACCAAGACCCTGATGCGCTTCACAATCAGCCTCGCCAATGCGGGGCTGATTTTTTGTAGCTACCCACCCCCTACAAACGCACCACCAGCCACTCCCCCTTGCCGACCGGCACCAGCGAGGTGGCAAAGGCCGGATCCTGCCCGACCTCGTTCATCCACTCCACCATCTCGCTGCGATGGGAGATGGCGTTGTCGACCACCAGCAGGCCACGGGGTGCCAGCAGGCGGCGGATCTGCGGCCACCATGCCCGGTAGTGCTGACGATCCGAATCGAGGAAGATGAGCTGATAGCCGGCTTGCGGCAAGGTCGGTAACAGCTCGCCTGCATCCCCTGCCAGCAAGGTTACCCAGGGGGCCAACCCTGCCTGCTGAAAGTTGTCATGGGCCAGCACGCGCTTATCCTCATCCAGCTCAATGGTGGTAACGTGCCCCTCCAGCCGACGCACAGCTTCTGCCAGCCAGAGTGTGGAGTAACCATTGGAGGTGCCGATCTCCAGCACCGCCTGCGCCCCACGGGTCTGCACCAGCACTGACAGCAACTCCCCCGTGTCGCGGGTGATATTGAGCAGCTTGCGGTGGCGTGCCTGCTGCATGCTGTCATTGCGCTCGCCAAGCTGCTCCAGCTGGCGTTTTAACTGTTCCAGTTCCATCGATATCCCTTTCGTCCTTGCCCAAAACCGTTAGCCACGCATCTAAGCTTGGCATTTGGGAGTCAAATGATTGCTTTCAACCGCCATTCACACCACAAAGGATGAGAAAAGGACAACCATTTGAGGCAGAATTTGTGACGTCTATCTGTTACACTTCGCGCCCGCCATTTTCCGGCTCACTCTCTGACTTGATGTCAGGCGCAGCCGTCGGTGGTTACAACCTCCGTCTCGCTCATGCCGAGCTAACCAAGCCAAACACAGCCCAGCTGGAACACAGGAACCCATTATGAGATTTGAATCGTTCGATTTTGCCCCCGAGATTTTGCGTGCTGTCTCAGATTGCGGTTATCAGGAGATGACCCCTGTGCAGCAACAGGCGATCCCGGCCATTCGCCGTGGCCGCGATGTGCTGGCCAGCGCCCAGACCGGTACCGGCAAGACCGCCGCCTTCGCCCTGCCCATCTTGCAGCGTCTGGTAGACAATCCGGCGCCGGTCCAGCCTTCCAACGCCCGGGTGCTGATCCTGACCCCGACCCGCGAGCTGGCAGCTCAGGTGGCGAGCAACATCAATGACTTCGCCAAGTATCTCGATATCACCACCATCACCATCGTCGGCGGTGGCAAGCAGGACGTGCAGGCCAAGAAGCTCAAAGCGGGCGCTCACATCATTGTGGCCACCCCGGGCCGTCTGCTGGAGCACCTCACCGCCTGCAACCTCAGCCTCTCCGGCGTCGAGTGTCTGGTGATGGATGAAGCGGATCGCATCCTCGACATGGGCTTCAGTGCCGATGTGCAGAAAATCCTGCAAGCGGTCAACAAGACCCGTCAAAACCTGCTCTTCTCCGCCACCTTCTCCGACGCGGTGAAGAAGCTGGCCAACCTGATGCTGGA
The DNA here is from genome assembly GCF_963878965.1 of Aeromonas sp. HMWF015. Lineage (NCBI taxonomy): Bacteria > Pseudomonadati > Pseudomonadota > Gammaproteobacteria > Aeromonadales > Aeromonadaceae > Aeromonas > Aeromonas sp. HMWF015. The sequence goes on from NZ_CAWNZT010000282.1 coordinate 9,245, forward strand.
CAGACCGCAGATCGTCAGCGTCAACAAGCAGAACTCCACTGCCGACACCGTCAGCCACACCGTCTATCCGGTCGAGCAGAAGCGCAAGCGCGAGCTGCTCTCAGAGCTGATTGGCAAGCAGAACTGGCAGCAGGTGCTGGTGTTCGCCAGTACCCGCGAGAGCTGTGATGTGCTGGTCGAGGAGCTGAACCTCGACGGCATCAAGTCCGCCGTGGTCCATGGCGAAAAGGCCCAGGGCAACCGTCGCCGCGCCCTGCGCGAATTCATGGAAGGCAAGGTACGGGTACTGGTCGCCACCGAAGTGGCCGCCCGTGGTCTGGATATCCCGGATCTGGAATACGTGGTCAACTACGATCTGCCGTTCCTGGCGGAAGATTACGTGCACCGCATCGGCCGTACCGGTCGTGCCGGCAAGCGCGGCATGGCCATCTCCTTCGTCAGCCGTGAAGAGGAGCGTACCCTGCTGGAGATCGAGGCCCTGATCGGCCAGAAGATCCGTCGCATCATGGTGCCTGGCTATGAGGTGAGCAGCCGTGACGAGCTGATCAAACAGCTGCAAGAGCGTCGTCGCTTTGGCAAGCGCCCGCAGCGTGAAGATAACGCCGTGGCCCAGGTGATGGCCGAAGCCAAACTGCAGGGTCAGCGCCTCAAGCGTCTGGCTGCAGCCAAGAAGCCCCGTCAGCCGAAATAAGGCGGGCAGTTGCTCTATTGAACCGCAAAGGCGCCACTGGCGCCTTTGCCATCTCTGTCATCGGTGTTGGCCCCTGGTGGTCAACTGAAGGATTGCTTATGACCTCTCCGACCTACAATCAGGCCCTGTTCGAGATGGCCACCCAGAGCCTGGCCGAACTGGCCCGCACCGCCGAGCAAAAGGCGGGCAAGCGCACTCCGGCCCAAGAGAGCCACTTTCTCTGCACCTGGATGGCCGACTCCCTCAAGGAGAAGCGCTTCTCCCGTCTGGTGATGGAAGATTTGAAAGCTTGGGTGCAGCTTGGCCGCACTCTGGGTGCGGGCGCCGATCTCAAGGGATTGCTTGAGCGCATCGCCTTCCAGTACCAGTGCGCCATGACCAATCCGCAGCAATTGGGAGCCAAGCTGGCGGATCTGCTGGAGGAGCTGGCAACGGCAGGCTGGCTGGTGCTGACCGAGAGCGAGGTGAACGCCAAGCTGCGCCTGCAATCGGGCGGTCAGGCGAGTCTGGTGGTAAGCCATAGCGAATATGAAGACCATATCGAGGGCGGTGAGCTTGTCAAACCCCTCACCCTCTATGTGCGCGGTGACGAGAAGGTGCTGGCCGAGGCAGCCTTCAAGCACGGCCTGCTGCTGAGCCAGGGCAACAAGAAAACCGCCCTGGTCAAACATCACAAGGCCTACCGGCTGATGCCGGACAACGCCCAACCGGCGCTGGCACTGCTGAGCGAGGCTCGCCAGAGCGCCTGATCCCGCCTGTTTTCAGCAATAAAAACGGCAGACCCTTGCGCAGGATCTGCCGTTTTTTATTGTTCGATCTTTGGTGATGAGGTTGGGTAGTCGTTTAGCGGATCTTGATGCCAATCTGGCCCGCGTCACACCACTCGAACATCACCTCCTCGCTCTTGCCGCAGCAACTGCCACCACAGATACGGCTTTCACGCTTGATGACCCGCCCCTTGCGCATCCAGACGCCGAGCATGGCCTCCACCGCATCTTCCGAGGTGTGGAAGTGGCGAGCCAGATCACGCCGGCTCACCTTCTGCTGCACGGCGAGGTAATCCCCCAGCTCGCGCAGGATCATAAGGTCACCACCTTGCGGGCGACGATGTCACCGTGACGGCGACCGGCCCACCAGAGCAGTACCAGAGAGAGGCCATAGCTGACGATCCAGAACAGGCTCTGCTCCGGGTGAGCGGCAAAAGTGGCCACCTGATAGAAGAGGGTCGCGCACATAAAGGCCATGTAATTGCACCATACCGCCGTCATCAGCGCCCACTGACGACCGGTTTCCCGCACCAGCGCGCCCATGGCGGCGGCGCAAGGCATGTAGAGCAGCACGAACAAGAGGTAGGCAAAGGCACCGGCCGCCCCGTCGAAGTGGGTCTGCATGTTGCCGTAGGTGGAAACATCGACCTCCTGCGCTTCGGCGGCAGCTTTCTGGTCGTCAAGGTTGCCAACATCAAGCCCCATGGGGTCACTCGGGTTGATCTCCGCCAGATTGGCCGCCACGGCGTCGATCGCTTCGTGGAAACTGGCCACCAGCGAGAACTCACTCTCCTCCTCTGCATCGCCACCACCGGCGTAGAGGCTGTTGAGGGTACCGACCACCGCCTCTTTGGCGAAGATACCGGTGACGATACCGACCGTGGCCTGCCAGTTGTCATCGCGTACACCTATGGGGTGCAGCACCGGGGTCACCGCCTGGCTGATTTTGCTCAGGACCGAGCTCTCCTGCTCCTGATGGCCAAAGCTGCCATCGGTCCCCAGGGAGTTGAGCACGCTCAGCACGGCGACCACCAGCACGATGGTTTTACCGGCGCCAAAGACGAAGGATTTGAGCTTCTGCCAGGTCTTGATGGCAACGTTGACCGGACGCGGCCACTCGTAATCCGGCATCTCCATCAGCATGGAGTCGCTCTTGCCCGGCAGCAGGGTGCTGCGCAGCAACAGGCCGGTGAGCACCGCCACCAGAATGCCGATGAGGTAGAGACCGAACACCAGGTTCTGGCCAGACTCGGGGAAGAAGGCCACCGCAAACAGGGCGTAAACCGGCAGACGGGCACCGCACGACATGAAAGGCGCCATGGCGGAGGTCATCAGCCGCTCCCGCTCGGAGTTGAGAGTACGGGTCGCCATCACCGAGGGGACGGTACAGCCAAAACCCATCAGCATCGGCACGAACGCCTTGCCCGGCAGGCCGAGGCGGCGCATCAGGGCATCCACCACGAAGGCGGCACGGGCCAGATAGCCGGAGCTCTCCAGCACCGCGAGGAACAGATAGAGGCAGCCAATCACCGGAATAAAGGTGGCGACTGTCTGCAAACCGACGCCAAAGCCATCAGCCAGAATGGCGCCCAGCCACTCGGGGGCATTGACCAGCCCCAGCAGGTGGTGCACCCCATCGACAAACAGGGCGCCGCCCATGATGTCGAAGAAGTCGATAAAGGCGCTGCCAACGTTGATGGCAAACAGGAACATCAGGTACATGACAAACAGGAAGAAGGGGATGCCAATCCAGCGATTAAGCAGCACCCGATCCAGCCACTCGCTCTGGGCCTCGGTGAGCTTGCCCTTCTGCTGACGAGCCTGTTGTACCCACTGGTGGATATGGCCGTAGCGAATATCCGCCAGTTGCAGGTCGATATCCTGTCCCTGATGGGCGCGAGCTACCACATTGGCGGCGGCCGCCTGCTGACCGGGCAGCAGGGTCTCCTGCATCACCGCATCCTCTTCCAGCAGGCGCAGGGCGCGGCCACGGGTAGTGAGGTGATGCGGGGCGAGCAGGGTCTCCAGCTCCGCCAGATCGGTTTCAAGCTCATGGCCGTAATCGAGCTGCAAGGCGGCTTGCGGCTGACCGATAAACTGCCGGATCTGCTGCTTGAAGGCAGCAACCTGCTTGCTGTTGTGGGCAGAGAGGGCGACCACCGGGCAACCGAGAGATTTGCCGAGCTTACTCTCGTCGATGACGATGCGGCGCTTTTGCAGGATATCCAGCTTGTTGAGCACAACCACCATCGGCAGGCCCAGTTCGCGCAGTTGCAGCGTGAGGTAGAGGGAGCGCTCCAGATTGGCGGCGTCGATGACGTTGAGCAGCAGGTCGGGTTGTTGGCCCTGGGCAAAGCGGCTGGCGATCTGCTCGTCCAGACTGCCATCCTGACTGGCCAGGCTATAGATACCGGGCAGATCCATCAGCTTGAAGTGATGCTCACCCGCGCTGAACTCACCCATCTTCTTGTCGACGGTGACACCACTCCAGTTGCCTACCTGCTGGCGGGCGCCGGTCAGGGCGTTGAACAGGGAGGTCTTGCCACTATTGGGGTTACCTACCGTTACCAGAGAATAATTCATACCAGCTCTACCTCTTTTTTCTTCTGAACCCACCGCGTGCGTGTGGCAAGCCGCTTTGCAGGTTCGACTTCTTGTCTCTGAACCGCTCCCGGTGACTTTCTTGACCGGAGCGGCAGCCGAGCAGCGGGTTATACCGGCTCGACTTCTATTTGCTGGGCCAGACTCTTTTGCATGGAGAGACAGATCCCCTGGCACTGGATCTGGAGCGGATCCCCCAGGGGGGCGGAGCGCAGATAGATGACTTCAGTCTGGGGCAACAGGCCCATCACCATCAGTTTGCGGCGCAGCGGCCGGGCGAGCTGATTCATATTCTTGATGCGAGCACTCTGTCCCGGTGACAACTGCGTGAGTACCATGACTGACTCCTGAAGTTAAACAATAATAATTCGCTTTTACTTGGGGCATTATAAGCTGTGTCTTCAACTTTTATTTGAGTAAAATCAAACTCCGCTTAGCTAACCCATAAAGTATTGCCATGAGTCACGACAACAACAGCCGCCTCGTTTACAGCACAGATGGCGGCATGATCAAGGAGCAGAGCGCTCCCCAATCTGCCTCCCCCTTCCCCACCGACGGCACCGTGCGCATTCGCCGCGAGACCAAGGGGCGCAAGGGTGCCGGGGTGATCACCATTCATGGCATACCCGCCGATCAGCAAAAATCCCTGGCCACCCTGCTCAAGAAAAAGTGCGGCACCGGTGGTGGTATCAAGGAAGGGGTAATCGAGATCCAGGGGGATAAACGGGACCTGATCAAAACCGAGCTGGAGAAAGCCGGTTTCAGCGTCAAGCTGGTGGGTGGCTGATCCCCTTGTCACTCATGCGGTTTTTCCCTAGAATGCCCGCTCCCATCGAGGGGGAGTAGTCTCGCACGCCGGTGCCATCCATTGCATGAATATCGGTTTGCGACCCTGATCAACATACTTGGTGCCAAATCACCATGGTCAGGGTGATCCATGCCAGCCATGGATTTGACAAGACCTTTGACGGGCCAGTGCCAATACCGGGGACGGATGGCGCAGGCTTGTCTTTGGTTTATAACAATTCCGTCCCCCGGTCATTTTTATGGAAGCCTTGTTAACCTCAACCCTCAGCGTCGCTATTGCCGAAATCGGCGATAAAACCCAGCTGTTGGCGTTGCTGCTCATCTGTCGTTTTCGCAAGCCCTGGCCCATCATCGCCGGCATGCTGGCGGCTACCCTGCTCAACCATGCGGGCGCTGCCTGGATTGGTGAGTTCATCAGCCGCTGGCTCGATCCCAAGATAATGACCTGGCTGGTCGCCATCGCCTTTATCGCCATGGCGATCTGGATTTTGGTGCCGGACAAGATGGATGACGAGGAGAGCTCGCTGGATAAATACGGCCCCTTTATGGCCACCTTCGTGCTCTTCTTTATTGCCGAAATTGGCGACAAGACCCAGATTGCCACCGTATTGCTGGCCGCCAAATATGACTCGCTGGTACAGGTCATTACCGGTACCACCCTCGGCATGATGCTGGCCAACGTGCCGGTGGTGCTGATCGGCAAGCTGGGGGCAGACAAGCTGCCGCTCAAGGGGATCCGCATCGCCTGCGCCATCCTCTTCGTCGGCCTCGGGGTGAGCACCCTGATCTTTGCCTGATCGCCTTTTCCGCTGACCAAGCCCTCCACTTCGGAGGGCTTTTTTGTTTGCTGCTTTATTTGTTGCTTGGTTTGCTGCGTTGTTTGTTACGTAACCCGCTGTCGCAACCACCTACCGTAGAGCCAAGGGGCAGTGCACGGTTGCGGGTGCCTCATGCCATAATGGGGCAAACCTCGTGGAGTCCCCCCATGCACAACGTATCAAGAGAGACACTTCTCGAATGGGTCAAACAGGGACGGCTGGCGCCAGAGAAGCTGGTGGACGCCCTGACCCTCGCCGATCTTCCCCCCCATCCGGCGCGCTGGCAGTGGCTGTTTGACCGGCTGCTGCTCTGGCTCGGAGCCCTCTGCATCGGGGCTGGCCTCATCTTCTTCGTCGCCTTCAACTGGCAAGAGCTGGGCCGGGTCTCCCGCCTCGCCCTGCTGGAGGCACCGCTGCTCGCCATGCTGCTTCTGCTGTGGTGCAAACCGCTGGGGGATACCCCCCGTCAGGCGCTGCTGCTCGCCATCGCCCTCAATATCGGCGCCTTGCTGGCGCTGGTGGGTCAAACCTACCAGACCGGCGCCGATCCCTGGCAGCTGTTCGCCACCTGGGCGCTGATGCTGGTGCCACTGGCGGTATTTGGCCAAAGCCCCCTGCTCTGGACCTTGAGCTGGCTGCTCGGTCAGCTGGCGCTGGTGCTCTACTGGCAGCTCGGCCTGTTCACGTTCTTCTTTACCTTCGATGAAGAGGGATTGGGCTGGTGCCTGACCCTGCTCAACGCCGCCCTCTGGGGTCTGCTTCTGCTGGCACCGACCCGCTGGCGCCTGATGCCAAGCTGGCTGGCGGGCCTGGCCGCGGGTCTGGGAGCTACCCTGCTCACCCTGCTGGCGCTGTTTGATGCAGCCTCCCCGCTGGTGTGGCCGCTCTGGCTTGGCTGGCTCGCTGCGGCCTATGCCCTTTGGCATCACAGATTTATCGCCGGACTCGCCATGGGGTGCCTCAGCCTGATTGCCGTCATCCTCGCGGCGCTGGGCAAGTGGATGGAGCCCGACATCAACGGCTTTTTGCTGCTGAGCCTGTTTGCCATCGGCCTTTCGGTCACCGCCGCCCGCTGGCTGCAACAACAACGGAGGTCTCATGAGTGATCTGACCCTTTGGCAAACGCTGCAACAGGCCAATCTGGTGGAGGGGGAGATGCCCCGCAACAACCAGCCCCACTGGTCGAGCCGCTTTCTGCTCGGGCTGGTGGGCTGGATTGCCGCCCTGTTCCTGCTCTTTTTCCTGTTTCTCACCTTCGAGCAGCTGACCCGCGAGGCCAACAGTGCCCTGCTGCTGGGGGCTGTGCTGCTGGCGGGGGCCTACGCCCTCAATCGCAGCCAAAGCGGCGATCTCTGGGATCAGTTCGTGCTGGCCCTTACCCTGGCGGCTGATGCCTGGCTGCTCTATGGCCTGATCGATCAGATTGACTATCATCACGCCCTGCTCTGGTTCGGCCTTGCCCTGCTCTCGCTCACCATCGCCGTGCTGTTCGATCACTGGCTGGTGCGGCTGTTTCACAGCGTAGCGGCGGCCCTGCTGCTCACCCTTGGCCTCGCCTGCCTCAGGCTGCAACTGCTGGCCCTGCCGCTGGTGATGGCGGCTATCACCTTCTGCTGGCTGCGGGCAGATAGGGATCCAGAGCGCCACCAGCTCTACCACTCCATCACGCTGGGGCTGGCTCTCTCTCTGCTGGTGCTGGGCCGTCTGCACCACCCGCTCTGGGACGGCGGCAGCAGCGTGCTGGACGAACTGGGGCTATCGCGCCTGCCGCACTGGCTCAATCCCCTGCTCTGCGCCGCCCTGCTGCTGGCGGTGATGGTGAAACTCAAGCTCCCCCTGCTGTTTGGCCTGCCGCTGGTGCTGATCAGCGCCATCATCCCCGGCATGGGGGCGGGCGCACTGGTGCTGATCCTCGGCTTCTATGCTGGCAGTCTGGGGCTGATGACCCTCTCGGCCCTGCTGCTGCTCGGTTATGGCTCCCTCTATTACTACGATCTGGGGCTCACCCTGATGACCAAATCCTGGTTGCTGCTGGGCTCCGGCATCCTGCTGCTGGGGGCCCGCCAGCTGCTCACCACCTTCGCGGCAAGGAGCGACTCATGAAACCCGTCACCCGACAGCTCGCCCTGTTGCTGAGCGGCCTCGCCATCCTGGCAGGCATCAATGCCACCGTCTGGCGCTATGAGTACGCCATGAGCAGCGGCGAAGTGGTGCTGCTGCGGCTCGCCCCGGTCGATCCCCGCTCCCTGATGCAGGGGGATTACATGCGGCTCAACTATGAAATTGCCCGCGAGCTGACCAGCCGCGACGCCCGTGCGACTCAAGACAAGGGCAGCGACACCCTGGTGATCCGCCTCGATGCCCATCAGGTGGCCAGTCTGGTGGCCGATGGCAAACCGGATCGGCTCGCCAGCGATGAGCGGCTATTGCAAGTGCACCAGAGCGAGCGGCAGTGGCAGATCGGCCCCGATGCCTACTTCTTTGAAGAGGGCACGGGGGAGCAGTACGAAGCGGCCCGCTACGGCGAGTTCCGGTTGCAAGCGGATGGCAAGACCCTGCTGGTGGGGCTGCGGGATGAGGCCTACCAGCCCATCGGGCAGACCCGCGCCCGCTGGTAACGGCCGTGAGTGGCTATTTACTCTGTTCATGGTCACACTCAAGGGAAGGTTGATCGCTAAGGATGTTCCCAATGAGGATATGGCTGATCTGTCATCTGTTGCTGCTCTGCTGGGCCTCGACGGCCCGGGCTGATCTGGGCAAGCTCGAGTTCCTCACCGAAGAGTACCCCCCCTACAACTTCAGCGATCCGCAAGGCCAGCCCACCGGCCTTGCGGTCGATCTGCTGCAGATGATCTGGCAACACAGCGGCGTGACACCCCAGCCGGTGCGCATCCTGCCCTGGGCGCGAGGTTATTACTTGCTAACCCAGAAGCCCAACGTGGTGCTCTTCTCCACCGCCCGCACCCAGGCGCGGGAGGATCTCTTCAAGTGGGTCTGCCCCATCGGCTACTCGGAGTACATACTGCTGGGCCGCAAAGCGCAGAACATCACCCTGACCGCCTTCGATCAGATGAGCCAGTACAAGATCAGCGCGGTGCGCTCGGATGCCGCCGAGCAGCTGCTGCTCAACAACGGCATGGATGACAACAACATCATCCCGGCCAACCGCCTGTCGCAAGGGTTGAAGATGCTGCTCTCCGGCCGCGCCGATCTGCTCGCCACCAGCAAGCTGGCGGGATATGACGCCATCCGCGAACTGAAGCTGAGCAGCGACGACTTCAACGTGGCCATGGTGCTGAGCGCCGAGCAGCTCTGCTACGCCTTCAGCCGTCAAGTACCCGACAGCGAGATCACCCTCTTTCAGCAGAGCCTGACCCGCGCCCTCGCCTCGGAAGAGTTTCGCAAATTGCAGGCCAAATACCTGCCGGTGCGCTGAGCACTCACTCACCCGATGGGCAGCAGTTCGCTGCCCATTTTATTGATGAAAGATGCAATAGAGGTGGCTAGCTATTCCCGCCACAAGCAGTCAAACTGGGCTACATAGTTGATTGCGAAGGATCTTTCCCGTGCGGACATGGCACCTACCTCATCTGCTACTGCTCTTGTGGGCCACCTTCGCGCAGGCCGATCCGGGCAAACTCGAGTATCTGAGCGAAATCTCTCCCCCGTTTAATTTCAGCGACCAGCAAGGGATGCCGACCGGATTGTCGGTAGAGCTGATGCAGCTTATCTGGAAAGCGCGGGGCGTGTCGCCCCAGCCAATCCGCATTATGCCCTGGGCCCGGGGCTACAATCTGCTGCAACAAAAACCCAATGTGGTGCTGTTTGCCACCGCCCGCACCCCGCAGCGGGAAGCACTCTTCAAGTGGGCCTGCCCCATCGATCACTCGGAGTTTGTGCTGCTGGGGCGCAAGGCGGACAACATCACCCTCGGCTCGGTGGCCGAAATCAGCCACTACAAGGTCGGCGTGGTGCGCTCCACCGTCTCCAAACAGCTGCTGCTCGAACGCGGTATCGATGAGCGCCAGCTGATGCTGGCCAACCGCCTCACCCAGGCGGCCAAAATGCTCACCTCAGGTCGCGCCGATCTGTTTGCGACCAACAAGCTGGCGGGCTATCAAACCCTGCAGCAGCTCGGCTTCAAGCCGGATGACTTTCATGTCGCCTTCGTGCTGGATGCCAGACCGCTCTGCTACGCCTTCAGCCGTCAGGTGCCCGACAGCGAGGTCGCCCTCTTTCAGCAGGCGCTGACCCACGTCGTCGCCTCGGCGGATTTCTCGGCCCTGCAAGCCAAATACCTGCCGCTGCGCTAACGCCCTGATCGCCACCGTCATAGGGCGCGGGATGGGACTGTGCACCCGTGCTTTTTTGCCAAACATGCTCCATCGCCTTGGCGAAATCGGTCAGCTTGGTCACACTTGAGCAGATATTCCCTTGATCAGGATGGCAAAAATGAAACCATGGATTGGATTGGCCGGAGCGCTGCTGGCCACCCTCGCACAGGCGAGTCCTGAGCTCGGCAAACTGCACTACATCACCGAAGAGTACAAACCCTACAACTACGCCGATGCCAGCGGCGCCCCCACCGGCCTCGCGGTCGAACTGCTGCAACTGGTATGGAAAAAGACCAATACACCGGCGCAGCCCATCACCATCATGCCGTGGGCGCGCGGTTACTACCTGCTGACCCAAAAGCCCAATGCGGTGCTCTTTTCCACCGCCCGCACCCAGGCGCGGGATCCCCTGTTCAAGTGGGCCTGCCCCATCGGGTATGCCGAGATCGTGCTGGTGGGGCTGGCCGATCGCAATATCACCATTACCAAGCTCGACGATGCCAAGGCGTTCAATATCGGGGCGGTGCGAGCCGATGTGGGGGAGCAACTGCTGCTCAACAACGGCTTTGACGAAACCAAACTGATGGCCGCCAACCGGCTGGCACAGGCGCTCAAGATGCTCACCTCCGGCCGGGTCGATCTGGTCTCCACCAACAAGACCACCATGGAGCAGCTGATCGTCGAACAAAAACTCGACCCCGCCCGCTTCAAGGAGCAGTGGGTACTGAGCTCGGAGCAGTTCTGCTTCGCCTTTAGCCATCCGGTGAGCGACGAGCTGGTCAAGGAGTTCCAGACCGGCTTGACTCAGGTGCTGGCGAGCATCGAATACCCGTTGCTGCACAGCAAATACTTCCCAACCCCGGCCGCCAAATAGCGGCATCGAGCGCCAACAACAAGGGGCCCACCGCGGGCCCCTTCGCTTTTTACCGTTTGCGCGCCCCTCTTTTTACAGTTTGCACGCCTCTCGCGGCGTCACCCCACCGCCCTGCCAGCTCCAAGCCCCGACAACCAACAACTAATCGCCAATTAATAAAAGTTTGTGCCAGCGCAAAAAATCACTCTTTTCTGATAGTTAGCCCATCAAAACCATAGATAAGACCACTCTGGCTCCGTAATATGGCGATGGGCGTCTGTTGACCCCTTTTCCGAGATCAATGGTCAACGGCGCAATCTGGTAGCGAGAGTCAGGGGCGGTAGCGACTTTAGCGTAGGGTCGATTAGCGAAGCGTAATCGTCCGCGGTAACCGTCCCCTCTCCCCTTGCGGGAGAGGGCTAGGGTGAGGGGGTCGGTAACGTCTTTGCCCTGCAACAAGGTATTTGGCATGGCTTCGCCATGCAGGACGCGAGGACTCCGTCCTCGACGGGGTTTCGCCGCCGCTGCGCGGCTTGGCGAGTGACTTTGGAAA
>NZ_CAWNZT010000282.1:20678-22585 GCF_963878965.1 Aeromonas sp. HMWF015
CCGGCCGCTCACCCGCCATATGGTGAGGCCAGATTGCCGCACTGATGAAACAAGAATCATCAACGTGGTTGCATGGGTGAAAAAATCATTATGAGTACAACAGCAATCGGCACAGACCCCTATCAGGAAACAGTTTTATATTGAAGACCCGATAGTGAGTAGCTCACCGTAATAACACCTTATTTCTCGAACGCCTGATTACGCCTCGCTAATCGAATCTATAGCACTATACCCCTCATTGGCTTGTGCAAAAATAAATTCATTTATCTTTTGGTGAAGATATGTTTAACATTCAAATTCAGAATATATCTGAAGACAAAAAAATAAGTGTAATAACAATTACAGAAATAACTCCACCCCTTAAAAGATATATCGATGAGAATATCGTAAGCATTTGTGAAGGAGCCACAGACTCTGAGATTGATGATATAAAGCATCAATATCTAAACTTCCTATCAACAAAAAACACTACAACCAAGCACGGTTCAGTAGCAGAATTCTTCGTTCACTTATATCTTAGAAGCGAGGGATACAAGCAAGAATTTATGTTTTTCAATCTAGAGGAAGGCTCAATTAAAAAAGGGTTTGATGGTGTTTTCACTAAAAATAACCAAGAATTCATAGTTGAAAGTAAATCTGGGTTATCTAGTACACAGAAAATATCTCACTCTCTAAAATTAAGAGAAGCATATAATGATATTCGTGATTATGTGTCTGGAAAAACAACTAAAGGTAATAACAACCCTTGGCGTAATGCTTATAACCATGCATCACAAATAGATGTAAATACAAAAAAGAGCGTTAGAGAAAAGTTTAAAAAACTATCTCGTCTTTACGAGAAAAAAGAATTTAAAGATATTTCTGAATTCAATATAATCCCATGTTCTACCATTTTTATTTTAAACAATAAAAGCGACTCATCATCAAGCTACCATGATAATTTAACCAACACTTTAGATAGCTTTTCCGCAAACAGCATACATGCGGTATCCATAACTAAAAACACTTTCAATCAATTCATTAGCTATTTGGAGTCCTGATGGATACCAGTTTTTCATGGATATTAAATCACTCAGTGTTCGAAAGTGCCATTAGCAAATTAACTATTAATGCTGAACTGAGTGAAACAGAGAAAGAAGCCATACTGTCATGCGCTATCCTTTTTATAAAAGACTATTGCCAAGACAAGCGTTATCTTAAGCATTTTAAGTTCGGTTACTACTTAATATTGAAATATTGCGTAAATTATAATGATTATCAAGCATTATTTGATATAAGCACTAATTTTGGCTTATTCCCGATTACTAAATTTATTATTGAACATGAACTACACTCCAACGTAAACACTATATTTGGCATTAATTATCAATTGAAAAACTATGAGTACAAGGGAATCATTGAAACGTTAGAACAAAAAAATAGCCGCATTGCGCTAACAGAAACAGATCACACAGATAATGCATTGATAGCGCCCACTTCGTTTGGGAAAAGTTCATTAATTGTTGAGATAATAAAAAACTCAAACAGTAAAAAAATTGCTATTATCGTCCCGACAAAATCACTACTGGCACAAACCTATAAACTTATATCTAATCATATACGTGATAGGAATATAATTTTCCATGATGAGATGTATGATGATGAAGAAAGCTTTATTTGTGTTTTTACACAAGAAAGAGCTTTGAGGTTAATGAAAAGACCAGATGTATATTTCGATGTAATTATCATAGATGAAGCACACAACCTATTTGAATTCGATACAAGAAGCATTCTGCTTAGTCGCGTTATACGTAAAAACAAATCAAGAAGTAATGAATCAAAGTTTTTTTATTTATCTCCACTAATTAGCAATGCTGACAATTTGAAAACTCAAAAAAACCAAAATATAAATAGCTTTTCCATTCACC
>NZ_CAWNZT010000283.1:0-7693 GCF_963878965.1 Aeromonas sp. HMWF015
TCTTTATTTAGCCACGACAAGGATATGTGTAGCATCCTTTACAAAATTTACGATTGGTCATATGAAGGCGGTAATTGTTCGGATAAGATTGGATTGGTGAGAAATGTATTGTCCATCCATCTAGATGATAACAACAAGATAAAGATAGACAATGAAGCATGGCAAGCAATACAGTCAAACTACCAAATTTACTTAAAGGAAAATATTCAGAGTTACCTTGAAATAAAAAACAAAATTGGTGAGTTTGTCATAGAGTCGTCATCAAGAACCTACACGATGGCAAATGAAATACTGAGTTCATTCAAAAATAGCATATTTGTCTTCATAACTTTTATCCTGACTGTTGTTGTTGTAAATGGATTAAAAGACACTGGAGAAAAAAGTATTTTTTCAGATGCTTATTTTGCCATTGTAATTATTCTCTGTATCGTTTCTCTCATTTGGCGGGAAATGACAAAAAGGGCGGTCTTGAAACAATTTGAAAGTGCATCATCCACAGTAAAAGAAATCCTTCAATTGAACTATAGCAAGGTTTTAATGCAGGATGAAATTAACCAATGTATTGACCCCGTTGTGTCCACAAACAGAACATACCTTGAAGAACAAGTGAAACAGTATTCAGAATGGTGGCTAGGCATAATTTTAATTTTTGGGTTAACATATGGTGCAGCAAATATATATTTTGAACACCCTAACATTTTCAAACCAGAAATACAAAAAGAAGTTAAAAATCTCCTGAAACAAAACTAAAAAAATCCAGGTAACGCTTGCATGGCGCCTAACCTAGACATTGCAACTATTACTTTTTGGCTAGGACAGTATATGGCTAAAGGAATTAAAATATTTATTATTGAATGTGTGGATCCTATGGATCTTCTTCAAGGTAGATCTGAAGCCACAGCTTTGGAGCAGGTTTGCCGTTCGATTGGAAATGAAGTAGCAGTGCTGACTGCTTATTCTGAAGATGACTTTGAAAAATATTGCAATTACATTTCATCTATAGATTCAAGTCACGATAATGAAGACTGTTCTGAACCATTGTGTGTACATATCTCTACACATGGAAACAATCAAGGCATTGCATTTGGGAAAGATTTTGTACAATGGCATGATTTATTCAATTTAATGGAGTCTATATTCACAAGAATGAATAAGTATCATGGTGACGTCTATATTTCAGTTTCTGCTTGTGATGCTGGTTATCAAAAACTAGTTGATGAAATTGAATTCGAATGGGACGTTAACTCCAGACTAACTCCTCCTGAATACGTGTTTGTCACTGGCGAGAAAGGTGGAGTACGCTGGGATGATGCCTTAGTTGCGTGGACATTGTTATATCATCGCATATCTAAACTTAGGAGAATTGGAAAGTTTAGAGTACAAAAGATACTTAATGATATAAAAGTAGCTGTTAATACTGAGCTTGAGTATTTTCGTTGGGATAGTTCTAAAATGAAGTATCTTCGTTACCGAGGAAAGTAAATGCAAATCAGAAAATAACTCCGTCATAACATAAGCAATATTCGAAAGCGCCCCTTGTGTGATAGTTGGAAAAGAAATAAACATGGGGGGATTCTCCCCCCTCTAATATCAATCCTTGGAATGGACAATCAACCTCAATCGATCAACCCGTGCTGCCTTAGCGCAGTCAGCAGCTCATCCACCAACACTTCCACCGATTTACCGGCATTCAGCAGATGAATTTCCGGCTGCTCCGGTGCCTCATAGGCGGAGTCGATACCGGTAAAGTTGCGAATGTCCCCTGCCCGCGCCTTTTTATAGAGCCCCTTGGGGTCGCGCTCTTCACAGATGGCGAGCGGCGCATCCACAAAGACCTCGACAAACTCCCCCTCGCCCAAGAGACTGCGCACCAGCGCCCGCTCGGCACGAAATGGCGAGATAAAGGCGGTGAGCACGATAAGGCCCGCATCCACCATCAGTTTTGCCACCTCGCCGACCCGGCGGATATTCTCCTGCCGCGCAGCATCATCGAAACCGAGATCGCCGCACAGGCCATGGCGCACATTGTCCCCATCCAGCAGATAGGTGTGCTTGCCTTGTGCCGCCAGCGCCTGCTCAAGCGCCCCCGCCAGAGTCGATTTGCCCGCCCCCGACAGCCCGGTAAACCAGATCACCAGCGGTTTTTGTCCTTTAAGCTCGGCCCGGCTCTGTTTGTCGACGGCATGCTTGTGCCACACGATATTACTCATCCCACACTCCTTGCTTGGCGCTCACGCCTCAAAACTTAAACGGTCCGGCACCACGGGGAGCCGCCTCGGACTATCAGCCGACAGCTTGCTGATGCCATGGTATTGCTCATCCAACGCACCTTGATTGGCGCTCACGCCTTAAAACGGAAACAGCAGGGGCACCATCACAATCACCCCGAGGCTATAGGCCAGCGAGACCGGCAGGGCCAGCTTGAGGTAGTCCGGCATCTTGTAGTTGCCCGCGGCATAGACCATCAGGTTGGTCTGGTAGCCGTAGGGCAGGATAAAGCTGGAGCTCGCCCCGAACAGCACAGCCAGAATAAACGGCATGGTCGAGACATCCATGCTGAGCGCCAGCTGGTAACCCATGGGGAAGGCCAGCGCGGCGGCAGCGTTGTTGCTCATCAGTTCGGTCAGCACCAACGTAAACACATAGATACCGATAAAGGCGATGATGGGGCTGGCACCGTTGAACTCCCCCATCAGCCAGTCGGCGATAAGCTTGGCCAATCCGCTCTTTTCCAGCTGATCGGCGATGGCCAGGGCCCCGCCCACCACCAGCCAGATATCCAGCGGGAAGCGGCGGCGGATCTCGTCCAGGGTCAGAATACGGGTGAGCAGCAGCGCCACCAGCATCAGCAGCAAGCCCTTGAACAGCGGCACCAGATCGAATACCGAGAGCGCCAACACCCCGAGAAAGCCCAGCACCACGGCGGCGCTACGCTTGCCATCGAGACGGGTGGAAGCTTCCAGCCCGCTCACCACCACAAACTCCCGTCCCAGCGATTTGTTGCGGGCAAACTGGGGGCCGGGGGCCAGCAGCAGGGTATCACCGGCATGCAGCTCAATCTGGCCGAGGCCACCGGTAAGCTGGGTTTCGCCGCGGCGCACCGCCAGCACCACCGCATCGAAGTGGGTGCGAAACTCGGCATCCTTGATGGTCTGACCCACCAGCCGCGAGCTGTGGCTGACGATCACCTCCACCAGATGCTGGCCGTTGAGGCGGTGCTGGCCGTAGAGATCCAGCCCCTTCATCTCCTGCAACACGCCGACGCTCTCCACATCGCCGCAAAACAGCAGCACGTCCCCTTCGTGCAGTTCATGTTCCGGCTGCACCGGGCAGATCACCTGATCGCCGCGAATGATTTCCGCCAGATAGAGGCATTTCAGGCTGCGCAGGCCGTTCTCCTTGACGCTGCGCCCCGCCAGCGGTGAACCGGCGCCCACCTTGGCTTCGAGAAAGTAGCCGGATTCGCGGCTCATCTCGGTGTCCTGCTCCGGCAGGTGACGGGCAAACAGCAGCACGGCCACCAGACCTGTCAGCAGGGTGCCCGCCCCCACCATAAAGAAGTCGAACATGCCGAGCGGCGGTGCCCCCATCTTGATGAGGAAGCTGTTGACGATAAGGTTGGTGGAGGTGCCGATCAGGGTCAGAACCCCGCCAAAGGTGGCCGCGAAGCACATGGGCAGCAGCAGCCGCGATGGCGCATGGTTGGGGTTGCGTTTGACCGCTCCCAGCATGGAGGCCACCACGGCGGTGTTGTTGACGAAGGCCGACAGGAAGGCGGTGGAGAACCACACCTTCACCAGCACCTTGTTGAATGAACCCGTGCCCACCAGATTGGCGAACCAGCTCATGATGCGGGTCTTCTCCACCGCCAGCGACACCAGCAGCAACAGCACCAGCGTCAGCAGGGCACTGTTGGTGTAGCCCGCCACCACGGCGTTGATATCCGCCAGCCCGCTCAGGTAGGTGATGAGCACGGCGCCCGAGAAGAGCAGCGCCGGGCGGAGTTTGCCCTGGATCAGCAGGGCCACGAGAGCAGCCAGCAGACCCAGCACCAGGAATTGTTGCCAGGTCATGGGCTTACTCCTTGCTTGTGTCGTTACCGATGGCAAGGGCTTGCCAGTGCGGGAAGTGCTTGCGCACCAGCGCGTTGAGCTCGATTTCGAACTCGCTGTAGTGCCCTTTTACTGCTTTGGCCGCCAAGCCTTCCACTATCATGCCGGCGCCGACGGTGACGTTGCTCAGCCGGTCAATCAGGATAAAGCTGCCGGTATCGCGGATCTCCTGATACGGGTCGAACGCCACCGGGTCGGTGAGGCTCAGCTCGCACAAGCCGATCTCGTTGAGCTTGAGCTCGCTTGCAGGCAACTCGTCGAGCTTGTTGATCTCGATGCGGTGGCGGATCGCCTCCACCTGACCGCGACTCTTCTTGGTGGCCAGTTTGACGTCGTAGACCCGACCCGGTTGCAGGGACTCCTCCCCCATCCAGACGATATGGGCCAGCACATTCTGGGTCACTTGCGGCTGCTTGGCGGCATCCACCAGCAGGTCGCCGCGGCTGATGTCGATTTCATCCGCGAAGGTGACGGTGATGGCCTGACCCGGCAGGGCGTACTCCAGATCGCCGTCGAAGGTGACGATGCGGGTCACCGTGCTCTCTTTGCCCGACGGCAACACCGCCAGCTTGTCGCCCACCCGCAGGATGCCGGAGGCGAGCGTCCCCGCGAAGCCGCGAAAATCGAGGTTGGGGCGGTTCACATACTGCACCGGCAGGCGCACCGGATGACGCTCCAGCTCGCGCTCAACTTCTGCGGATTCCAGCAGAGCAAGCAGGGTTTCGCCCTGATACCAGGCCAGCTTGTCGCTCTGGTTGACCACGTTGTCACCGTCCAGCGCCGAGACCGGCACGATATGGATGGTGTCGACGCTGAGCTTCTTGGCGAACTCGCGGTAATCGGCACTGATGCGCTCGAACACCTCCTGACTGAACTCCACCAGATCCATCTTGTTGACCGCCACCACGAACTGCTTGATGCCGAGCAGGCTCGCAATAAAGCTGTGGCGGCGGGTCTGATCCAGCACGCCTTTGCGGGCATCGATCAGAATAATGGCCAGATCGCAGGTGGAGGCGCCGGTGGCCATGTTGCGGGTGTACTGCTCATGGCCCGGGGTATCCGAGATGATAAATTTGCGCTTGGCGGTGGAGAAGTAGCGGTAGGCCACGTCTATGGTGATGCCCTGCTCGCGCTCCGCTTGCAGGCCGTCTACCAGCAGTGCCAGGTCCAGCTTCTCGCCGGTGGTGCCGAGCTTCTGGCTGTCGGACTCCAGCGCTTTGAGCTGATCTTCATAAATCTGCTGGGAGTCGTGCAGCAGGCGACCGATAAGGGTGCTCTTGCCGTCATCCACGCTGCCGCAGGTGAGAAAACGCAGCAGACTCTTGTGCTGCTGGGCGTGCAGATAGGCTTCGATGCCCTGTTCGGTGATGGCGGTCTGAATATGGCTGTTCATGCTGACGACTCCTTAGAAATATCCCTGACGCTTCTTCTGCTCCATGGAGCCGGCCTGATCGTGGTCAATCAGCCGCCCTTGCCGCTCGCTCGAAGTGGTGAGCAGCATCTCTTCAATAATTTCAGGCAAGGTGGTTGCATCGGATTCGATGGCCCCGGTCAGCGGGTAGCAGCCGAGGGTACGGAAACGAACCAGCTCCTGCTTCACTTCGTCTTCCGGGCCGATGGGCATACGATCGTCATCCACCATGATCTTGATGCCGTTGCGCTCCACCACCGGACGGTAAGCGGCGAAGTAGAGCGGCACTATGTCGATCTTTTCCAGATAGATGTATTGCCAGATATCGAGCTCGGTCCAGTTGGAGAGCGGAAACACCCGGATGCTCTCCCCCTTGTTGACCTGGCTGTTGTAGACCCGCCACAGCTCGGGGCGCTGGTTCTTGGGATCCCAGCGGTGAGACTTGTCGCGGAAGGAGTAGACCCGCTCCTTGGCGCGGGACTTCTCCTCGTCGCGGCGGGCGCCACCGAAAGCAGCGTCGAAGCCATATTTGTTGAGCGCCTGCTTGAGCCCTTCGGTCTTCATGATGTCGGTGTGCTTGCCGCTGCCGTGGACGAAGGGATTGATGCCCATGGCGAGGCCGTCCGGGTTCTTGTGGACGATCAGATCCAGCCCGTACTTTTTGGCGGTCTCGTCGCGGAACTTGATCATCTCCTTGAACTTCCAGTCGGTGTCGACGTGGAGCAAGGGGAACGGGATCTTGCCCGGATAGAAGGCCTTGCGGGCCAGATGCAGCATGACGGAGGAGTCCTTGCCGATGGAGTACATCATCACCGGGTTTTCAAATTCGGCAGCCACCTCGCGGATGATATGGATGCTCTCGGCTTCCAGCTGCTGCAGATGTGTCAATCTTTCACGAGAGACACCTGCATGACTGCTCTCCGCGTTCGGCTGCTGCAAGTGGGTCAATCTTTCACGATCCATGTTGGTCCTCGGGTCATTGCTTATGCGCCTGCTCGGGGCGCTGGGTGGTTCAGTGCGCGGCCGCACCGGCAGCCGCATCAAATATCTCTTTCTCGGTCAGGCCAGCTGCACCAGCTTGAGGTCGCAGCCATCGAGATCCGGGTTAGCGCGCAGCTGCTCGCCGCTTTTTTCTCCAAACCAGGCGAGCCGCTCGCGCAGTGCCACTACTTCGCCGATGACGATAAGCGACGGGCTCACCGCCTGTTTGGCAAGCTCAGCCAAGTCGGCCAGCGTGCCGGTCAGCACCCGCTGGCGGGATGTGGTGCCGCGCTCGATGATGGCGATGGGGGTGGCTTGGCTTCGGCCGTGATCCACCAACTGCTGCTGGATATGCTCGGAGCGCATCAGCCCCATGTAGATGACCAGGGTCTGACTGGTGGCGGCGAGCTGCTGCCAGTCGGGCTCCTTGCCCTCTTTTTGGCAGTGGCCGGTAATAAAGACGGCGCTCTGGGCGTAATCACGGTGAGTGAGCGGAATACCGGCATAGGCGGTGGCACCGGCAGCGGCCGTGATGCCGGGCACCACCGAGAAGGGGATTCCTTCATCGGCCAGCACTTCCAGCTCCTCGCCACCCCGGCCAAACATAAAGGGATCGCCCCCTTTCAGCCGCACCACCCGGTTGCCCGCCTTGGCATATTCCACCAGCAGGCGATTGGTCTCCTCCTGCGGCACGCTGTGGGCACCCGCCTTCTTGCCTACCGACACCAGAGTGGCATCGCGGCGCACCAGATCGAGGATCTCGGCAGAGACCAGCTGGTCGTAGAGCACCACTTCAGCCTGTTGAATTTGTTGCAGCGCCTTGAGGGTCAAGAGGCCCGGATCGCCGGGGCCCGCGCCGACCAGCACCACCTCGCCCACTTCGCTTTTCGCCTGGTCGAGGCCATCGCTCAACCACTGCTCGGCTCCTTGCCAATCCTCTTTTTCAATCAGGCTGGCGAGGGTGTTGGAGGCAAAGGCGCGCTCCCAGAAGCGGCGGCGATCGGAAATCAATGAGAGCACCCGCTTGGCCTTGTCACGCACCCGGCCGGAGAGCTCGGTCAGCCCGCCAAGATGGCGCGGTAGCAGGCTCTCCAGCCGCTCACGCAGCAGGCGCACCAGCACCGGCGCCTTGCCGCCGCTGGAGACCGCCACCATCAGCGGCGAGCGATCGATGATCGAGGGGAAGATA